>NZ_JARIXR010000036.1:0-50562 GCF_029269205.1 Pseudomonas sp. 1912-s
GGCGTGCGTGGTAAATCACCAGCTCATTTTTAGCAACATCGACGCCAATGATCGGCTTTGAGACAGGAACTGGCATTGCCATGGGACTTCCTCCGGGCTATGGTTTTGAGCACTTGAAGGGCTCACCCAGAGGCGCAGGCTTGTTCCTATCGTCGGTCATAGCCAGATGCATTCTTTATCGGCGCTTGGGTGAAAGGAGGAGGGGCGAAATCTCCCACGGTCTGTACTGCGCCAACAGTCAGAATCGGGCTTTGTCCCTCCTCCTCCCTTCAAGTCCTAGCATACAAGCGGGCTTGCTCGCGAATACGGTGTGTCAGTCGACGTATCCGGTGACCGACACACCGTATTCGCGAGCAAGCCCGCTCCCAGATTTAACGGCGCTGCTGTTAAGAAATCAGCTCAGTTCCAGCCAGATCGGCGCATGATCGGAGGGTTTTTCCATGCCGCGCAGGTCGTAGTCCACACCGGCGTCCTTCACCCGCGGCAACAGGCCTTGGGAGGCCATGATCACGTCGATCCGCAACCCGCGCTTGGGCTCGTCTTCAAAGCCGCGGCTGCGGTAATCGAACCAGCTGAAGCGGTCGGCGACGTCCGGGTTGAGGTGACGGAAGCTGTCCACCAGGCCCCAGTTCTTCAGGCGGGCCATCCACTCGCGCTCTTCCGGCAGGAAGCTGCACTTGCCGGTCTTCAGCCAGCGCTTGGCATTGTCGGCACCGATGCCGATGTCGCAGTCTTCCGGGGAAATATTCACATCGCCCATCACCACCACGGCCTGGTCATTGCTGAACTGCGACTCCAGCAAGGTTTGCAGGTCTTCGTAGAAACGTTGCTTGGCCGGGAACTTGGTAGGGTGGTCGCGGCTTTCGCCCTGTGGGAAATAGCCGTTCATGATGGTAATCGGGTTGCCGTTGGCATCGGCGAAGGTGCCCCAGATAAACCGGCGCTGGGCGTCGTCCTCGTCACTGGCAAAGCCTTTATGCAGTGCCAGCGGTTCCTGGCGCGAGAGCAGGGCGACACCGTAGTGGCCTTTCTGCCCGTGGTAATACACGTGATAGCCCAGGGCCTTGATCTCATCCAGCGGGAACTGGTCGTCGTGGACCTTGGTTTCCTGCAGGCCGATCACGTCCGGCTGGTGTTTCTCGATCAGTGCCGCCAGCTGATGAGGGCGGGCGCGCAGCCCGTTGATATTGAAAGAGACGATTTTCATGGTCGGCAGTCCAGTCTGGCAAAAGGGCGATGCTAGCCGACAAGTCGGACGGGGGCCAGCGTGGCGGTAGGAGTTGGGCACTGCTAAGGTCTGAAAGGAGGGAACGAGTCGGTTGCTGTGGGCTCGTACTAACAAGAGCGCAACCTTTTTGAGTCAGCGCCCAGGGGAGATTCACTGCCATGCCGGACACCTCGACTGCCATCGCCCAGATTCACATGCTCGACAGCGGCTATTCCCGCGAAGCCCGTTCCCTGCTGTACCAGGCCTATCGCCATGAGCCGACGTTCGCCTACATCTTCGAAGCCGAACGTCCCGGCTACGAACAGCGGGTGCGCGCCACGGTGCGTGAGCTGGTCAAGCAGCACTTTTTCCAGAACCTGCCGGCCATTGGCCTGCTGGTCAACGACCGGTTGATCGGCATCGCCCTGATCGCGCCGCCCACGCGACGCCTGGGCATTACCGAAAGCTGGGCCTGGCAATTGCGCATGTGGCTGAGCACCGGGGTTCGCGGTACCCGGCGCTACCTGGAATATCACCAGGCCGTGTTGGCGTGCCTGCCCTCGGACTCGGTGCATGTGCTGCCGCTGCTGGGGATTCACCCGCAATTCCAGGGCAAACACTACGGCGAGCAATTGCTCGAAGCGGTTCACAACTGGTGCGCCGAAGACCCGCATTCTTCCGGCGTGGTGTTGGACACGGGGAATTCTCGCTACCTGGAGTTCTATAAACGCCAGGGCTATGAAGAGATCGGCGAGGTGGCTGTAGGACCTGTCCTGGAACACGTGTTCTTTCACGCAAATCCGCAGGTGTTACAGGCTGCAACGGTTTAAGACAGAATTATTCAGACAAATCCGGGTTCTAACCCGCTCCCAAGCTCGTGTAGCATCCCGGCCTATGAAGTTTCCAGGAAGATTTACCAGCGGCTTGATTCTGCTGTTCACGAGCTGCGGCGCCTTGGCGCAAAGCGAATTGGATGTGCGCATCAAACCTTCAAACGACGCGTTGAAAGCCAACATCGAAGGCTATATCGGCGGGGTCGGCGATCGTGACGAAGAAGCCCTGCAACGGTTCAGCCGTGGCGCCGAGGAGCAGGCCCGCAAGGCTGCCCAGGCGTTGGGTTTCTACCAGCCGCAGATCGCCAGCGATGTGAAGGGCGGCAAGAACCCGCGCCTGATCCTCACCATCGACCCCGGCGAACCGGTGCATTTGCGCAATGTGACCATTCGGGTCGATGGCCAGGCGGCCGACCTCAAAGCCTTTCGCGTGCCCGCCAGCGACGAACTCAAACCCGGTGCCGTGCTCAACCACGGCAACTACGAAGACGCCAAGCGCGTCATCCAGAACCAGGCGTCACGCTACGGCTTTTTCAGCGGGCGCTTTACCAGCCAGAAACTCTCGGTCGACCCCAAGGCGGGTGTGGCCGATATCGAACTCATTTATGACAGTGGCTCACGCTACACCTTGGGCAAGGTCAGCTTTGCCGGCGATACGCCGTTTGATGAAGACCTGCTGCAACGCATGGTGCCGTTCAAGAGCGGCGCACCCTACGACTCCGAACTGATCGCCGAACTCAACCAGAACCTGCAAGGCAGTGGCTTTTTTGAAGGCGTACGCGTGGACGCCGCACCTGCTGCGTCGACGAACGACGTGATTCCGGTGGCCGTGCAACTTGAGACCCGCAAGCCCCGCACCATGGGCCTGGGCCTGGGTTACTCGACCGACGTCGGGCCGCGTGGCAAGGCCAACTGGACGCGCCATTGGGTCAACCCCCAGGGCCACAGTTATGGTTGGGAAGCCGAGCTGTCGGCGCCCCGGCAGAACGTCGGGCTGTGGTACGACATTCCCCTGGACCCGCCCCTGACCGACAAACTGCGTTTCGCCGGCGGCTACCAGAATGAAGAAATCGCCAACACCGACACCCTGAGTAAACTGCTCACCCTCGGGCCCGAGTGGCACAGCAAGTTGCCCAGCGGCTGGACGCGGGTGATCTCGCTCAAGTGGCAGCGCGAAGAATATCGCCTGGGCAATGACTCGGGCCTGAGCACGCTGCTGATGCCGGGCATCAGTTACTCCTACCTGCGCAGTGACAACCGCATCGACCCGCACAACGGCTATCGCCTGTTGTTCGACGCCAAGGTCGCCAAGGAAGGGCTGGGTTCCGACACCAACCTGCTTTACGGCACGGCGACCATCAAGGGCTTGACCACGTTGTGGGACAACCACCGCTTCCTGGCGCGGGCGCAGTTTGGTGGCAGTGCCACCAACGGCTACAAATCCGTGCCGCCGTCGTTGCGGTTTTTTGCCGGTGGCGACCAGAGCGTGCGCGGTTACGAGTACCAGACCCTGTCGCCGGAGAATGACCGTGGCGACCGCATCGGTGGCCGCTACATGGTGGCCCTGAGCGCCGAGTATCAATATTCCATCGCCGAAAAATGGCGGATCGCGACCTTTATCGACCAAGGCAACTCGTTCAACACCCTGGAAATGCCGAGCCTGAAAACCGGTGTGGGTGTGGGCGTGCGCTGGGTGTCGCCGGTCGGCCCGATCCGCCTCGACCTGGCCCATGCCCTCGAAGATCCGGGCGGCATTCGTTTGCACTTTTCCATGGGGCCTGAGCTGTGATGCGTGGTTTGAAAATAGCGGGGCTGGCCGTGGTGGCGGTCCTCGCGCTGATAGTGCTGGCGCTTTGGACGGTGCTGGGTACCCAAGTCGGCAGCCGTTGGGTGCTGGGCCAGGTGCCGGGGTTGACCGTGGAAAATTTCCAGGGTCGCCTGGGCGGGCAGTGGAGTGCCGACCATCTGTTATGGCAACAAGACAGCAGCCGCGTAGAGCTTCAGACGCCGAAGTTCGATTGGGCGCCGGCGTGCCTGATGCGCATGACGGTGTGCATCAACCAACTGGATGTGGAGCAGGTGAGCCTGCAATTTCCACCCAGCGCGGAAGACAGCAGCGGCCCGATCACCCTGCCGGACCTGAAATTGCCGGTCGCCCTTCAGTTGGGTGACATCCGCGTCGGCAGCCTGCTGTTTAACGGCAGCGAAGAACTCCAGGGCCTGCAACTGGCGGCGCACTGGACCGCTGCCGGCATGCAGATTGACTCGGTGCACCTGCAGCGGGACGGCCTGGTGCTGGATCTATCCGGCCTGCTGCAGCCCACCGGCAACTGGCCACTGACCGCTGCCGGTAACCTGAGCCTGCCTTATGCACCGGACGGTGCGCCCTGGACGTTGGCGCTCAAGGTCGATGGCGATTTGCTCAAAACCCTCAAGCTCGACGCCGACAGCAGCGGCTACCTGCCGGCCAAGCTCAGCGGCGAGTTGCAACCCCTGGTGGAAAACCTGCCGGCGCAGTTGCACATCACCGCCGATGGCTTCAAACCCAGCGCCGACTTGCCCGATACCCTGCAACTCAATCAGTTGGACCTGACGGCCAAGGGCGACCTGAGCAACGGTTACCAGTTGCTGGGCAAAGCCGTACTGCCGGCGGAGAAAGGCCCGGTGGACTTGCTGCTGCAAGGCAAGGTCGACGCCAAGGGCGCGCAGATCGCCGGGTTGGACTTGAATGCCGGTGACCAGCAGAGCCTCAAGCTCAGTGCCAATCTGGACTGGCAGCAAGGCTTCAGCGCCGACGCAAAAATCGACTGGCTGGATTTCCCCTGGCATCGCCTGTACCCGGTCATCGATGAACCTCAAGTAGCCTTGCGTACCTTCAATGGCGAAGTTTCCTACAAGGACGGCAACTACCTGGGCAACTTCAAGGCCGACCTCGACGGGCCGGCAGGCAAGTTCAGCCTGGCCAGCCCGTTCAGTGGCGACCTCAAGCAAGTGTTCCTCCCCGAGCTGAAACTCGCCGCCGGCCAGGGCAAGGCCGAGGGCCACCTGAACCTGCAATTTGCCGACGGTATTGCCTGGGACACGGCACTCGACCTGTCGGCCATCAACCCGGCGTACTGGGTTGCCGAGCTGCCCGGCACCCTCGCTGGCCCGCTGCGCAGCAAGGGTGAAATGAAAAACGAGCAGCTCAAGCTCAACGCCGACCTCGACCTCAAGGGCCGCCTGCGCGGCCAACCTGCCGTGCTCCAGGCCAAGGCCGAAGGCGCAGGCGAGCAGTGGACTCTTGGTACGCTGGACATCCGCCTCGGCGACAACCGCATCTACGGCAGCGGTAGCCTGCAACAGCGGCTGGCGGGCCAGATCGACATCAAGCTGACGCGCCTCGCCCAACTCTGGCCGCAACTGCGCGGGCAAATGAACGGGCGCCTCGACGTCGCCGGTACCCTGAAAGCGCCGCAAGGCAAGCTCAGCCTGGTTGGCCAACAACTGGCGTTTGAAGACAATCGCCTGCAAAACCTGACCCTGGACGCAAACCTCGATAACGCCCAGCGCGCCAAAATCGACCTTAAAGGCAGTGGCATCCAGGCCGGTGAAACCCAGGTCGGCACCTTCACCGCCAGCGCCCAGGGCGATATCAAAAGCCAGAAAGTCCAGCTCGACCTCGCCGGCCCGCTGCTCAAGCTGGCCCTGGCCCTGGACGGCAACCTCGACAAAGGCAACTGGCGCGGGCGCCTTGCCAGCGGCGATGTGCAGGCGGGTGGCCAGGACTGGAAGCTGCAAGCCCCGGCTAAAATCGAGCGCCTGGCCGATGGCAAGCTGACCTTTGCTGCCCACTGCTGGGTATCCGGCTCGGCGAGCCTGTGTGGCGAAGACCAGCGCCTGATGCCCGAGCCCAAGCTGCGTTATCACCTCAAGCAGTTCCCCATCGACAGCCTGGCGGCGTTTTTGCCGAAAGACTTTGCCTGGCAGGGCAAGCTCAATGCCGACGTGCAACTCGACCTGCCGGCCAGCGGCCCCAAAGGCGTGGTGTCGGTGGATGCCAGCGGCGGCACCTTGCGGGTCAAGGACAAGGACCAGTGGCTGGACTTCCCCTACGACACCCTGAAGCTGGAAACCACCCTCAACCCCACGCGCATCGATACCCAGCTCAACTTCCGGGGTGGCAAGCTTGGCGAGTTGCGGTTGCAGGCGCAGATCAATCCGCTGCCGAAGAACAAACCGATCACCGGCAATTTCACCCTGACCGGCCTCGACCTCGCCGTGGCCCGGCCGTTTGTGCCGATGGTCGAGAAGCTCAACGGCAAGCTCAACGGTAACGGGCGCATCGGCGGCGGCCTGCTGGCGCCTCAGGTCAACGGCAGCATCAACCTGGTGGGCGGCGAAATCTCCGGTCCGGAACTGCCCACCAGCTTCGAAGGCCTGAATATCCAGGCGCTGATTGCCGGCGAAAGCGTGCAGCTCAATGGTGGCTGGCGCAGCGGCAAAGCCGGGCAGGGCACTATCAAGGGCCAGATCGATTGGGGCCAGGCCCTGGCGGTGGACATCGCGCTGCAAGGCACGCAACTGCCGGTCACCGTAGAACCGTACGCGGCCCTGGAAGTGGCGCCCGACCTGAAAATCAGCATGAAAAACGACAAGCTGGCGATCTCCGGCAAGGTGCAGATCCCCAAGGGCGAGATCACCGTGCGCGAACTGCCGCCGTCGACGGTCAAGGTCTCGGATGACACGGTGATCGTCGGCAGCCAGACCGAAGAGGGCAAGCCGCCGATGGCCATGGCGATGGACATCGATGTGGAGGTGGGCAAGGACAGGTTGAGCTTCGCCGGCTTCGGCCTCACCGCCAACCTGCAAGGCCACGTGCACATCGGCGACAACATGGACACCCGTGGCGAACTGTGGCTCAACGACGGCCGCTATCGTGCCTACGGCCAGCGCCTTACGGTGCGCCGCGCGCGGTTGCTGTTCGCCGGGCCGATTGACCAGCCGTACCTGGATATCGAGGCCGTGCGGATAACCACCGAGCCGTCCCGGACAGTCACCGCCGGTATTCGTCTGAGCGGCAGTGCCGAGCAGCCGACGACGCAAATTTTCTCGGAGCCGGCCATGGCCCAAGAGGATGCGTTGTCGTATCTGGTGTTGGGGCGTTCACGTACCACCACCGGCGAGGACAACAACATGCTCGCTGAAGCAGCGCTAGGCCTTGGGCTAATGGGCAGCGCCGGGGTGACCTCGGACATTGCCAAGAACCTGGGGCTCCAGGACTTCGAACTCGACACCCAGGGCAGCGGCACCAACACCGCCGTGGTGGCCAGCGGCAAGATTTCCGAGAAGCTCAGCCTGCGGTATGGCGTGGGGGTGTTCGAACCGGCCAACACCATTGCCTTGCGTTACCTGCTGAGCAAGAAGGTGTACCTGGAAGTGGCCAGCGGCGTGGCCAGCTCCCTGGATATTTTCTACAAGCGGGATTTCTGATCCGTACACATTAAAGGTGGGAGCCCGGCTCCCACCATTTATCCGCTAATTAGCAAGCAACCTAACTATTCGTTTGACATTCGCTGCCTAGGCAGTAACATCGTGACATACATTCACTGCTTAGGCAGTTAATAGGTTGGTCACGATGAAGCACTTCACCCCCGAAAACTTCCACAATTGCCACCTCGGCCTGCTGCTGGGCCGTGCTGCGCTGCTCAAAGACAAGATCATCGACACCCACATGGAACCCCACGGCATCACCGCCGCACAGTTCAAAGTGTTGATCATCATGGCCCAGTACGGCGTCGACACCCCCGCCGAGCTGTGCCGCAACCTGTCGTTGGACAGCGGCTCCATGACCCGCATGCTCGACCGCCTGGAACAAAAGGACCTGCTGGCGCGCAAGCGTTCCGAGCAAGACCGGCGCCAGGTGCAGTTGGTGCTGACCCCGGAAGGCCAGCGCGTGGCCGACATGCTGCCGGAGATCGGCGCCCAGGCCCTGAACCAATTGGCGGGCGCGCTGGAACCGGGTGAATTGCAAACCCTGGAAAAAATCTTGAAGAAAATTCTGATAGCTGCGGGTGACCCCATCACCATTCAGCGGGTAGGTAGTGCATGAACAATCGCTCCTTGCGTGCCGGCCTCAGCCTCGTGCTGGTGGCCATGACTATGGCCGGTTGTGCCAATTTCAGCGGCTTGAACACAGAAGGCAAACGCCTCGAAGCCAATAACCTGCAAACCGGCAAATCCCTCAGCGGTGTGACGTTGTCGAGCGCCGCCTGGCCCACCGCCGACTGGTGGAAAAGCCTCGGCGACCCACAACTCGACGGCCTGATCCAGGAAGCCCTGCAAAACAGCCCCGACATGCAAGTGGCCAGTGCCCGTGCCCACCAGGCCGAAGCCGCCGCCTATGCTGCCGACGCCGAGCGCATGCCGACCCTGGATGCCAGCGCCGGTGTCAGCCGTTCGCGCCTGGCCAAGGACCAGGACCCATTGGGCCAGGGCGATGCCTATGCCACCGTGCGCAACATCGGTGCCAGCTTCAATTACAACTTCGACCTGTGGGGTGGCCAGCGCGCTGCCTGGGAAGCGGCCCTGGGCCAGGCCCGCGCCGCCGAAGTCGACCAACAGGCTGCGCGCCTGACCCTGGCGGCCAACGTCGCCAAGGCCTACAGCGACCTGGGCCAGGCCCATATCGTGCGTGACCTGGCCAATGATGACCTCAAGCGCACCCGGCAAATGCTCGACCTGGGCCAGCGTCGCCTGAACTCCGGGATCGACAGTCAGTACCAGTACCAGCAAACCGAAAGCCTGGAAGCCAGCTCCCAGTCGCAACTGATCGATGCGGAAAAACAACTGCAGAGCGCCAAAATCGCCCTCGCCGTGTTGCTCGGCAAAGGCCCGGACCGCGGCAGCGAACTGGTACGCCCCAACGTGCTCAAGCCGAGCGCCGTTGCCGTGCCGTCGGTGTTGCCTGCCGAGTTGGTGGGCCGTCGTCCGGACCTGATCGCCGCGCGCTGGCGTGTGGAGGCGGCGAGCAAGAATGTCGCGGCCAGCAAGACCCGTTTCTACCCCAACCTCAACCTGAGCGCGAGTGCCGGGGCCGAGTCGTTGCTGGGGGATGCGATGTTCGGTTCGGCCAGCCGCTTCTTCAGCATTGCGCCGACGATCTCGCTGCCGATCTTCGATGGCGGTCGCCTGCGCGCCGACCTCGATGCCCGCGACGCGGACTACGACCTGGCCGTGGCCCAATACAACAAAACCCTGGTGCAAGCCTTGGGCGACATCGGCAACACCCTCGTGCAGTTGCGCGAGACCGGCCGGCAGATCCAGGCCCAGCAACACGCTGCGGACATTGCCCAGCAGTCCTACGACACCGGGGTCCAGCGTTACAGCTCAGGTATCGGGAATTACCTGGACGTGCTCAGCATCGAACAACAACTTCTCCAGGCCCAACGCCAGTTGGCCACCCTGAATGCCGAGCAAATCGATCTTTCGATTCAATTGATGCAGGCCCTGGGCGGCGGTTTCCACGCCGATAACGTGGCCTCGACCACCCCAGCCACGCGCACTGAATAATTCAAGGTACTTGTCATGGCCACTGCCGAAACCAGCAACAACGCTCCTGAAACAAACAAGGGTGAACAACCCAACACCAGCAACCCGCGCAAACGCAAAGTCATGCTGTTTGTCCTGGCGCTGATCGTCATCCTCGGCGCCGTGGGCGTGTGGGGTTGGTACGAATTCTATGGCCGCTTCAGCGAAAGCACCGACGACGCCTACGTCAACGGCAACGTGGTGGAAATCACCCCGCTGGTGACGGGCACCGTGGTGAGCATCGGCGCCGACGACGGCGACCTGGTCCATGAAGGCCAGGTGCTGATCAACTTCGACCCGAACGATGCGGCCGTGGGCCTGCAAAGTGCCCAGGCCAACCTGGCCCGCACCGTGCGCCAGGTGCGGGGTTTGTACAGCAACGTCGATGGCATGAAAGCCCAGGTGCTGGCGCAACAAGCCAACGTGCAAAAGGCTCAGGACAACTACAACCGCCGTAAAAACCTCGCCGCCGGCGGGGCGATTTCCCAGGAAGAACTGTCCCACGCCCGCGACGACCTGACCTCGGCGCAGAATGCCTTGGCCAACGTGCAACAACAGTTCAAGACCACCAGCGCCCTGGTGGATGACACGGTGATTTCGTCCCACCCGGACGTGCAGGCCGCCGCCGCGCAGTTGCGCCAGGCTTACCTGACCAACGCCCGCAGCACCCTGATCGCACCGGTCACCGGTTATGTGGCCAAGCGTACCGTGCAACTGGGCCAGCGGGTTCAGCCGGGCACCGCGCTGATGGCGGTAATCCCGCTGGATCAACTGTGGATCGACGCCAACTTCAAGGAAACCCAACTGCGGGATATGCGTATCGGCCAGCCGGTGGATATCGAGTCTGACATCTACGGCAGCGACGTGAAATTCAGCGGCACCGTCGACAGCCTTGGCGCGGGTACCGGCAGCGCGTTTGCCTTGCTGCCGGCGCAGAACGCCACCGGTAACTGGATCAAGATCGTGCAACGGGTGCCGGTGCGCATTCATGTGAACGCCGAAGAGTTGGCCAAGCACCCGCTGCGGGTGGGCTTGTCCACCGTGGTCAACGTCGACCTGCATGACCAGAGCGGCCCGGTACTGGCCCAGCAGGCGCCGCAAAAGGCCTCGTTCACCACCAACGTGTACGACCGCCAGTTGGCTGAAGCCGACGCCATGATCACCCAACTGATCCATGACAACAGCGTTGCCGCTCCCAAGGCTGCCCAGCGCTGATTCGCCAATCCATCAGCTGCGGCCCCGGCGGCCGTAGCGCCCATCATGTTGCACAGGATTCGCGATGAGTAACGCTAACGCCTCCTTCACGCCGCCCAGCTTGCTGATGGCCACCATCGGCCTGTCCCTGGCGACCTTCATGCAGGTGCTCGACACCACCATCGCCAACGTGGCGTTGCCGACGATTTCCGGCAACCTCGGCGTGAGTTCGGAGCAGGGCACCTGGGTGATCACCTCGTTTGCCGTGAGCAACGCGATTGCGCTGCCGCTGACCGGCTGGCTGAGCCGTCGCTTCGGCGAGGTGAAGCTGTTTTTGTGGGCCACCATCCTGTTTGTGCTGGCCTCGTTTCTCTGCGGTATTTCCACCTCGATGCCCGAACTGATCGGCTTCCGAGTGCTGCAAGGCCTGGTCGCCGGCCCGTTGTACCCGATGACCCAGACGCTGCTGATCGCGGTCTATCCCCCCGCCAGGCGCGGCATGGCCCTGGCGTTGCTGGCGATGGTCACGGTGGTGGCGCCGATTGCCGGGCCGATCCTCGGCGGCTGGATTACCGACAGCTACAGCTGGCCGTGGATCTTCTTTATCAACGTGCCCATCGGCATTTTTGCGGTGATGGTGGTGCGTTCCCAACTGAAGAAACGCCCGGTGGTCACCAGCTACCAGCCGATGGACTACGTCGGCTTGTTGAGCCTGATCGTCGGCGTCGGTGCCTTGCAGATCATCCTCGACAAGGGCAACGACCTGGACTGGTTCGAGTCGAACTTCATCATCATTGGCGCGGTGATCTCGGCCATCGCCCTGGCGGTGTTCGTGATCTGGGAAATGACCGACGAGCACCCGGTGGTCAACCTGCGGCTGTTCGCCTACCGCAACTTCCGTATCGGTACGATTGTGTTGGTGCTGGGGTATGCGGGCTTCTTCGGGATCAACCTGATCCTGCCGCAATGGCTGCAAACCCAGATGGGCTATACCGCTACCTGGGCGGGCCTGGCGGTGGCGCCGATCGGGATTCTGCCGGTGCTGATGTCGCCATTTGTGGGCAAGTACGCGCACAAGTTCGACCTGCGCCTGCTGGCCGGGCTGGCGTTCCTCGCGATTGGCTTGAGTTGCTTTATGCGGGCGGGCTTCACCAATGAAGTCGACTTCACCCACATCGCCCTGGTGCAGCTGTTCATGGGCATCGGCGTGGCGTTGTTCTTCATGCCGACCTTGAGCATCCTGATGTCCGACCTGCCGCCGGCACAAATCGCCGACGGTGCGGGCCTGGCCACGTTCCTGCGGACCCTGGGCGGCAGCTTTGCGGCATCGTTGACCACCTGGATCTGGATTCGCCGGGCGGACCAGCACCATGCCTACATGAGCGAGAACATGACCACCTACGACTCGGCCACCCGGGATGCCTTGCAGGCGCTGGGCGGGGCAGGGCACAAGGCGTATGCGCAACTGGACCAGATCCTCACCAGCCAGGCGTATATGATGTCCACCGTGGATTACTTCACGCTGCTGGGGTGGATGTTCATGGCCTTGATCGTGATTGTGTGGCTGGCGAAACCGCCGTTTGCGGCGAAGGCGGGGCCGGAGGCTTCGGGCCACTGATCGAAAGGCCGAGCTCGGTCAATGTGGGAGCTGGCTTGCCTGCGATGCAGACACCTCGGTACATCAGGTACACCGAGGTGATGCTATCGCAGGCAAGCCAGCTCCCACATTTGATCGGTGTTGTGTCTGCGAGTCAGGCGCCGGGCAGTGCCAATTGTGGATTGACGAAATCAAAGGCTGCCAACTGAAACCCTTGCTCATCCACCTGCAACGCCCACCCTTGCTTGTCCCAATCCCCCAGCACAATGCGCTTGGCCGCCTGCTCGCCAATCTGCAACTTGTGAATCGCCGGGCGATGGGTGTGCCCATGCACCAGGGTGCGCACGCCGAACTGCTGCATCACCCTCGGCACTTCCTCGGGCGTCACATCGACAATATCGTTGGCCTTCATCCGCACCTGGGCGCTGCTTTCACTGCGCAGCTTGCGCGCCAGCTTGTGCCGCGTGCGCAAGGGCAGGTGCCGCAGGATGAACAAAGTGATGGGGTTACGCAGGATGCGGCGCAGCTTCATATAGCCGACGTCGCGGGTACACAGGCTGTCGCCGTGCATCAACAGCACGGGTTCGCCTGCGAGCTGCACCACACTCGGGTCCTTGAGCAAGGTGGCGCCTGCCGCTTTGCAGAACGCCTTGCCGATCAGGAAATCCCGGTTGCCATGCATGATGAAAATCTGGGTGCCACTGTCGCTCAGCTCGCGCAGAGCCAGGCAAATCGAACGCTGGAAGGGCGTCATCCCATCGTCGCCAATCCAGGCTTCAAAGAAGTCCCCCAGAATGTACAACGCTTGGGCGGAACGGGCGCGGCCGTTCAGTAAATCCAGAAACGCCCGGGTGATGTCCGGGCGCTCCTCTTCCAGATGCAAATCTGAAATCAGCAATATCACTCAACGATCTCGGCTTTCTCGACGATAACGTCTTCTACCGGTACGTCCTGGTGACCTGCCTTGCCGGTGGTTTGCACACCTTTGATCTTGTCGACAACGTCCTGGCCTTCGGTGACTTTACCGAATACCGCGTAGCCCCAACCCTGCACGTTCTTGCCGCTGTGGTTCAGGAAGGCGTTGTCGGCGACGTTGATGAAGAACTGCGCGGAGGCCGAGTGCGGCTCCATGGTACGGGCCATGGCGACGGTGTACTTGTCGTTGGAAAGGCCGTTGTCCGCTTCGTTCTGGATGCTTGGACGCTTGTCTTTCTTTTCTTTCATGCCAGGCTCGAAACCGCCGCCCTGGACCATGAAGTTGCCGATGACACGGTGGAAAACAGTGTTTTCGTAGTGGCCGGCTTTAACGTACTCGATGAAGTTGGCGACGGTGATCGGCGCTTTCTCGGCGTTCAGCTCGATGACGATGTCACCGTGGTTGGTGGTCAGTTTGACTTGAGTCATGTTCACTACTCTTTCAAGGAATTCGTGGGTTTGGGCGTTTTGCGCCTTACCTGCTTGGCAAAAACCGCAACCAAGGCGCGCAGTTTAGCGTGACCTGCGGGAATTTCGAGGTGGTTTTTTACCGCCCATGCAATAAATGCAGCAGTTTTTGGCCACGCTCTGTCAGGGGCTTGACAGCATCGGCTATGATAAGCCCTTTGTTTGTCGGCCTCACCCGGCCAAGTACTTCGTCTGTTCAAGGATCCTATGAGCAAGCCCACTGTCGACCCTACCTCGAATTCCAAGGCCGGACCTGCCGTCCCGGTCAATTTCCTGCGCCCGATCATCCAGGCGGACCTGGATTCGGGCAAGCACACGCAGATCGTCACCCGCTTCCCGCCTGAGCCCAACGGTTACCTGCACATCGGCCACGCCAAGTCGATCTGTGTGAACTTCGGCCTGGCCCTGGAGTTCGGTGGCGTCACGCACCTGCGTTTCGACGACACCAACCCGGCCAAGGAAGACCAGGAATACATCGACGCCATCGAAAGCGACATCAAGTGGCTGGGCTTCGAATGGTCCGGCGAAGTGCGCTATGCCTCCAAGTATTTCGACCAGTTGTTCGACTGGGCTGTCGAGCTGATCAAGGCCGGCAAGGCCTACGTCGACGACCTGAGCCCGGAACAGGCCAAGGAATACCGCGGTACCCTGACCGAGCCTGGCAAGAACAGCCCGTTCCGCGACCGTTCGGTGGAAGAGAACCTGGACTGGTTCGCCCGCATGCGCGCCGGTGAGTTCCCGGACGGCGCCCGTGTACTGCGTGCCAAGATCGACATGGCCTCGCCGAACATGAACCTGCGCGACCCGATCATGTACCGCATCCGCCACGCCCATCACCACCAGACCGGTGACAAGTGGTGCATCTACCCGAACTACGACTTTACCCACGGCCAGTCGGACGCCATCGAAGGCATCACCCACTCCATCTGCACCCTGGAGTTCGAAAGCCACCGTCCGCTGTACGAATGGTTCCTCGACAGCCTGCCGGTACCGGCGCACCCGCGTCAGTACGAGTTCAGCCGCCTGAACCTGAACTACACCATCACCAGCAAGCGCAAGCTCAAGCAACTGGTCGATGAAAAGCACGTATTTGGCTGGGACGACCCACGCATGTCGACACTGTCGGGCTTCCGCCGTCGCGGCTACACCCCGGCGTCGATCCGCAACTTCTGCGACATGGTCGGCACCAACCGCTCCGACGGCGTGGTGGATTTCGGCATGCTCGAATTCAGCATCCGCCAGGACCTCGACGCGAACGCCCCGCGCGCCATGTGCGTGCTGCGTCCGTTGAAAGTCGTGATCACCAATTATCCGGAAGACCAGGTCGAGAACCTCGAACTGCCGCGTCATCCGCAGAAAGAAGAACTCGGCGTGCGCAAGCTGCCGTTCGCCCGTGAAATCTACATCGACCGCGATGACTTCATGGAAGAGCCGCCAAAAGGCTACAAGCGCCTGGAGCCGAACGGCGAAGTGCGCCTGCGCGGCAGCTACGTGATCCGTGCCGACGAAGCCATCAAGGACGCCGATGGCAACATCGTCGAACTGCGTTGCTCCTACGACCCGGACACCCTGGGCAAGAACCCGGAAGGCCGCAAGGTCAAAGGTGTGGTGCACTGGGTGCCGGCTGCGGCCAGCGTCGAGTGCGAAGTGCGCCTGTACGATCGTCTGTTCCGCTCGCCGAATCCCGAGAAGGCCGAAGACAGCGCCAGTTTCCTGGACAACATCAACCCTGACTCGCTGCAAGTTCTCACAGGTTGTCGTGCCGAGCCATCGCTTGGCGACGCACAGCCGGAAGACCGTTTCCAGTTCGAGCGCGAAGGTTACTTCTGCGCGGATATCAAGGACTCGAAACCAGGTGCTCCGGTATTCAACCGTACCGTGACCTTGCGTGATTCGTGGGGCCAGTGATTCTTTAAGGAAACTGTTGTGCTAACGATCTACAACACACTCAGCAAGACCAAAGAAGTCTTCAAGCCGCTGGATGGCAACAAGGTGCGCATGTACGTGTGCGGCATGACCGTGTACGACTACTGCCACATCGGCCACGGCCGCAGCATGGTTGCCTTCGACCTGGTGACCCGCTGGTTGCGCTTCAGTGGTTATGACCTGACCTACGTGCGCAACATCACCGACATCGACGACAAGATCATCAATCGCGCCAACGAAAACGGCGAGTCGTTCGACGCGCTGACCGAGCGCATGATCGCTGCGATGCACGAGGACGAGGCCCGCCTCAACATCCTCAAGCCGGACATGGAGCCGCGTGCCACAGACCATATCCCTGGCATGCACGCGATGATCCAGACCTTGATCGACAAGGGTTACGCCTACGCCCCGGGCAATGGTGACGTGTACTACCGCGTCGCCAAGTTCATGGGCTACGGCAAGCTGTCGCGCAAGAAAATCGAAGACCTGCGCATCGGTGCGCGGATCGAAGTCGACGAAGCCAAGCAAGACCCACTCGACTTCGTGCTATGGAAAGGCACCAAGCCGGGCGAGCCGAGCTGGGAATCGCCGTGGGGCGCCGGGCGTCCGGGCTGGCACATCGAATGCTCGGTGATGTCCACCTGCTGCCTGGGCGAAACCTTCGACATTCATGGCGGCGGCAGCGACCTTGAGTTCCCGCACCACGAAAACGAAATCGCCCAAAGCGAAGCGGCCACCGGCAAGACCTACGCCAACGCCTGGATGCACTGCGGCATGATCCGCATCAATGGCGAGAAGATGTCCAAGTCCTTGAACAACTTCTTCACCATTCGTGACGTGCTGGAGAAATACCACCCGGAAGTGGTGCGGTACCTGTTGGTGTCGAGCCACTACCGCAGCGCGATCAACTACTCGGAAGACAACCTCAAGGACGCCAAGGGCGCCCTGGAGCGTTTCTACCACGCGTTGAAAGGCCTGCCCTCCGTGGCGCCTGCGGGCGGCGAAGCGTTTGTTGCACGGTTTACCGAAGTGATGAACGACGACTTCGGCACGCCGGAAGCCTGCGCGGTGCTGTTTGAGATGGTGCGCGAGATCAACCGCCTGCGCGAGAGCGATCTCGACGCGGCGGCGGGGCTTGCCGCACGTTTGAAAGAGCTGGCGAGCGTGCTGGGCGTGTTGCAGATGGAAGCCGATGACTTCCTGCAAGCGGGCGCTGAAGGGCGTGTGGATGCGGCTGAAGTGGATGCACTGATCCAGGCACGTTTGACTGCCCGGGCCAACAAGGACTGGGCGGAGTCTGACCGTATCCGTGACCAACTGACCGCGATGGGTGTGGTGTTGGAAGACGGGAAGGGCGGGACGACGTGGCGGTTGGCTGATCAGGCTTGATCGGTAATTGCTGAATTAAAAACGCCCCGACTGGTTCGGGGCGTTTTTTTTCGCCTGCCTACCCGTTATTCAGGTAGCGGCGCTTACAGCGTGTCCCGGACGGGGCCGCTGTGCGGGGACATGGTTGACACATGCAGGGGCGGGCAAACCCGCTCAGGATCAAACGCAGAGCTGCATAATGTGGGAGCGGGCTTGCTCGCGAAGAACCTGAGGGCGCCGCGTTCATCCACGAAACAGGCGTTATCGTTAACGACCTTCGCGAGCAAGCCCGCTCCCACATTTCGACCGTGTTTGCCGTTGCTTCTACCATCAGCGCTTGCCACTGACCTCATACCGGCTTTGAACAAACCCGTTCCCCGACGCAAACGTGGCGATATGCCGAAGACCATGCTCGCCACCCACCTGGCTGAACAAGGGAATTCCCTGGCCCAGCACAACGGGGATACGCGTGATGATCAGCTCGTTGATCAAGCCCGCCTCAAGAAACGCTTGAATCGTCTGGCCTCCGTCGATGTACAGGTGTTTCATCCCGCGCTCGGCTAACTTGGCCACGAGGCGGGTTACATCCTGGCTCACCACCTCAACCTTGCCCTTCAACTGCGCAGGCAGCTCAACCGTTTGATGAGAGAGCGCGATGACCGGCGTGCCCTCATAGGGCCACTCAGGAAAGGACAACACTTTTTCCAGGGTCTTGCGTCCCATCACCAGCGCATCCACCGTGGCGATGAAGGCTTCATAGGTCACGCCGTTCAGTTCGGCGCCTTCGTACTCTGTCCGATGAAGCCACTCAATATCACCGTCTGGCCGGGCAATAAAACCGTCGACGCTGGCTGCAATAAAGACCGAGCATTTGATATCCATGGGGGGTGACACTCCTTTTCTGTGGGCTTGAAAACAACGGCTGCCATTGTCCGGCAACGCTAATGTTAATTTAATCTTCCGGTGTAATAAGCGACCATTGCCAAAAATAACCACGGGCTGCCCGGCCTGTGCCGATGCCCTTTTTTGTGATGCGAGGATGTATGCGCCGTTGGTTAATCCGCTACCGTTACGCAATCATTTTCTGGCTGTGCTTCGGCGTTTTCCGTACGTCCCTGGCCGACTGGAACCCGATCCCGTCCGGTTCCATGCGCCCCACGTTGCTTGAGGGCGATGTAGTACTGGTCAATCGCGTGGCGTACGACCTCAAGCTGCCCCTCACTGATATTTCACTGGCCAAGCTGGATAACCCCCGGCGGGGCGACGTGGTGACGTTCTCCTCACCCAAGGACGGCATCCGTTTGATCAAGCGTATCGTCGGCATTCCCGGCGACACCCTGGAAATGCGCGATGAGGTGCTGTGGGTCAACGGCACGCCGGCCATCTACAGCAATGGGCAGGACATCCGCGAGCCTATCGCGCCTGGCCAAACAGTTCCGGGGATCAAGGTGACGGAGCGTGCGAACAGCAGCCAGCGCACGGTGCAGTTCATGCCGACAGTACGGGCGCTGCGCAATTTCGGCCCGGTGGTGGTGCCGGCCGACAGTTATTTCATGTTGGGTGACAACCGTGACAACAGCGATGACTCCCGCTATATCGGGTTTGTGCCGCGTCGGCTGTTGATCGGGCATGCCCACCATATCCTGGCGTCAGCGCAGATCCTGGATCACTGGATGCCACGACTGGGCCGATTTGGCGCGCCGATTTTGTAGCGGGGTGATCAGTGCTTGTGCCTTTTATCAATCTTTAATGGACCGGCGCTGACTCATTTCAATTCACTGTACGTCAATCTGAACTCTGACAGGGCAGGGTGGCTGGCCCTCCATTCGCGGCCAAATGCCTTGGCCGCTTCTATTTGTTCAGGACTTAACGTGCTGGCCAGTTCCCGCAGTCGAGTGGCGGCTTCAGTGTGCCGCGGGTTTTGCCGGGTGCTATCCATCACCAGCCAATACAGGCCATAGGCGTGAGTGAGGTTGACGGGGTAGTCATAGCGGCTGAGGCTTGGGTCAGCGCCACCCGCCAGTGCGGCCGCATAGGTCATCACGCTGTTGAGTTGGCTGGCCGCCAGCCTTTTTTCCAGGTAGGTGCGCTGGTATGCAAAGTTGCGGTAATAAGCGGGCATGTTGCCAAGCCAGTACATCGCAGGCGGAAAGCCTTTCGAAGCTGATTGCCTCAACATTGAATCGCGCTGGCGGTCTGAGTCCGGTGTCTTGTCGAGTAACAGCGCTGCGATGTAATAAGCCTCTGCGCAGCCGGCATCGCCTGCTTTTCTGAGCCACGATTGATCCTGGGTCAGCTCATACATCTGTAGCATCGCGTCGCCGTCACCAGCATCGGCCGCCGCTTGGGCAAGGAGCCTGGCGGTGGCCAGCGAGCTATCGTCGCCCAGGCGCATCAGCGCGTATACATGCTCCTGCGCAGCGGCCAGGCGATACCATGCCTGAGCGTTGGAGCTGTCAGTGCCCTCCCGGCGCCTTATAGCGTCGCCCAAGATGAATTGGGATTGGGCATCCCCAGCGGAGGCGGGGATGGTCAAGTGCGTTTCGCACTCTACGAATTCGCCGAGTTGATACAGTTCGAGGCCCTTGCGCTTCGCCGCCCGCTGCTGGACGTTCAATTGGGAAATCAGTGCGCTCAAGGATTTGAGCAGATCAAACAGTTTGGTCAGTGCATCGGAATGCGAATACATGGTCATTACCTGCAAGTAGGAGGAGCGTTATCCGGTCAAGGTAAGCGGGCCTCCTGATGCAGCGGTGGCAGATAGTTATTGGGGGGAGTGGCGGCCCCGTATCGCCTGGTCCAGGAACAGGGCGGCGTTCTCCAGCGCCTGCATGCCCTCGGGCAAAATCCCCGCAAACAGATGCCAGACATGGAACATGCCGGGCCACACCTCCAGCGACACACGCACCCGGTTTTCCCCCAGGTGGGTGGCCAGGCGCATGGCATCGCTGAGCATCACTTCGTTCTCGCCGATCTGTACCAGGATCGGCGGCAATCCTCTTACGTCGGCAAAGACCGGCGATGCGTCGGGGTTATTCGGCAGCACGCCATTGAGAAACGCCTTGGCGAGCAGTGTCAGCCCCGCGCGGGAGGCTTGCGGGTCGAGGCCGTCACGGCTGTCGAGGGAGGCGCCGGTGTGTTCCAGGTTGGCCCACGGCGACAACGCGGCGCCGCCGGCGGGCAACGGCAGGCCTGCGTTGCGGGCCTTGACCATCACTGACACGACCATTGCGCCGCCGGCCGAGTCCCCCGAGAACACGATGGACCTGGGGTCGTTACCCTGGTCGAGCAACCAGCGATAGGCCCGCAATGTGTCATCGATGGGCAGTGGAAACGGATGCTCGGGCGCCAGGCGGTAATCCGGCAGGTAGACCTTTGCGCCCAGCAGTTTGGCGAAGTGGCCGGCAAGGCTCAGGTAACCCCGTGGGCTGCCGCCGACATAACCACCGCCGTGGATGTACAGCAACACCCGATCACCCTCAAGCCCGTCAGGCACCATCACCATGCCCGGCACACCGCCCATGTCGACCTCTTGAAAGCGCACACCGGCGGGAATCGGATGAGCGCACAGCACCTGCTCGTAAGCCTTGCGCTGCTCATCGAGGGTGAGGGTGGTTGTCTGGCCGGTGAGAAACGGCCCGAAGTCAGCGGCGGATGCAACCCAGGCATCGAGACGGGCCTGGACAAGGGGAGTGAATGCCATGGAAAGAACCTCATAAAGTGATCCCGATACCGGGATTAGCGATTGAGGTTCTATTTTATGGATTCTATTGGAGAACGAATTTCACCACTGAAGCGCCTGGCGGGATCAACTGCCGCTGTCAGTGCGGCGGCTGCTGACTTCAGCCGGCACATCATCCCCGGCCATACGCTTGCGGAACAACGCAGTCCGTGCCAGCAGCAACGTAGTCACCGGCACCGTGATCGACAGCAGAATCGGAATCAACCAACCGTGCAGCACCGGCCCGGATTTGAGCGCCGAGAAGTAGACAATCGACGCCAGCGCCACACACCAGGCGCCTAGCGTCGAGGCCAGTGCCGGCGGGTGCATGCGCTGGAAGAAGTCCTTCATCCGCAACAACCCGATCGCCCCGATCAGCGCAAACACGCTGCTCGTCACCAGCAAAACCGCGACGATCACTTCAACCCACAGCGGCAACACATCGACATTGATCATTCGATCACCTCACCGCGCAGCAGGAATTTCGCCAGGGCAAACGACCCCACAAAACCAAACAGCGCGATCAGCAGCGCCGCTTCAAAATACGTGTCACTGGCATACCGGATGCCCAGCACCAGCATCATCAGCATGGCCAGGATGTACAGGTAATCCAGCGCCAGAACCCGGTCCTGGGCCGAGGGGCCTTTGAACAGGCGAACCAGCGTCAGCACCATGGCCAGGGAAAACAGGAACAGGCTGAACAGGATCGCATTGGAGAGCAGGGCGCTCATTCGAAGATCTCCATCAGGGGCCGTTCGTAGGCGTGTTTGAAGTGCTCGATAAACTGCGCTTCGTCATCCAGGTCGAACACGTGGATCAGCAGGATGCTGCGGTCCAGGGCCAGTTCCGACCACACGGTGCCGGGCGTCACGCTGGTGATCATCGACAGTACGGCCAGGCCGTTGGCGTCTCGCAGGTCCAGGGGGACCTTGATAAAGCGCGAACGCGGTGGCCGCGAGCCGCAGACCAGGATGCCCCACGCTACGGCGAAGTTGGAGACGATCACGTCGCGGCCCACCAGGAAGAACAGGCGGATCATCACGCCCGGCCGGCGGATGCGGATCGGCAGCGGGCGCAGCGGCGCCATCATCAGTGGCGCGGCAACGCCGAGGATCGCCCCCAGCAGCAGGTTGCCGGGGCTCACGGACAGGTTCAGCACCAGCCACAACAACCACAGCGCCAATGACAGCCACGGGGCAGGGAACAGGCGTTTCATGGCTGCACCTCCACGACGGCGGCCTTGGCTTCAGGGCTCGGCACCGGGCGTGTTGCCATGACCGCCATCACGTAGTGTTCCGGGTTGTTCAGGCTTTCGGCGGCGGCCTGGGTGTAGCGCATCAGCGGCTCGGCCTTGAACGTCAGGGCGATGCTCAGGCCCAGCAGGAAGAAGATCGGCACGCATTCGAAGCGGCGCAGCAGTGGCGACGGACGCTCTTCCGGGGTCCAGAAGCGCTGGATGCCGAGGCGGGCGAAGGCGATCAGCGAGGCCAGACCGGAGAAGATCAACAGCGCCACCAAACCCCAGGCGGCCGGGCGGACGGGCTCGTCGATGGCATTGCCCAGGCCCATCGGGTTGATCAAGGCGCTGAGCAGGCTGAGCTTGCCGATAAACCCCGACAGCGGCGGCATGCCGATGATCAGCAGGGCGCAGGCAATGAAACTCAGGCCGAGAAAGGCGACGGTCCAGGGAATCACCTGGCCGACCACGGCTTTTTGTTCGTCGTCGAGGTTGGTGCCGGGCGGTGGATGCAGGGATTCCATGGCCTTGGGCAGGGCTTCGATTTCATCGTCCAGCGGCACGTCGTTGGCCGAGCGTGAACGCTCGATCAATTCGGCCAGCAGGAACAGCGCGCTCAACGCCAGGGTGGAGCTGACCAGGTAAAACAGCGCGCCGGCGGTCAGGCTTGGCTGGGCAAAACCCACCGCCGACAGCAGGATCCCGGCGGACACCAGGATGCTCAGGCTGGCCATGCGTTCCAGGCGTTGCGCGGCGATCATCGCCAGCGCCGCGCAAACGATGGTGGCCATGCCGCCGTAGATCAGCCAGTCGCCACCGAACAGCGCGGAGGCACCGGCCTGGCCGGAGAACAGCAACGTCCACAGGCGCAGCACGGTGTACACGCCAACCTTGGTCATGATCGCGAACATCGCCGCCACCGGCGCACTGGCCGAGGAGTAGGCGGGCGCGAGCCAGAAGTTCAGCGGCCACATGCCGGCCTTGGCCAGGAACGCAACGGCGAGGATCGCCGCACCGGCGTGCAGCAAGCCACGATCGGCTTCCGGCACCAGGGGGATTTTCAGCGCCAGGTCGGCAAAGTTCAGGGTGCCGGTGACGCCGTAGATCAACGCCGCGCCAATCAGGAACAAGGTCGAGGCCAGCAGGTTGATCGCGATGTAATGCAGCCCCGACGACACCCGCGCCCGGCCGGAACCGTGGAGCATCAGGCCGTAGGACGCCGCCAGCAGCACCTCGAAAAACACGAACAGGTTGAACAGATCAGCCGTGAGGAAGGCGCCATACAGGCCCATCAACTGAATCTGGAACAGCGCATGGAAGCTGGTGCCGGCGCGGTCCCAGCGGGCCATGGCGAACAGCAGGGCGCTGACGCCGATGATCCCGGTGAGCACCAGCATCATGGCCGACAGTTGGTCCACCACCAGCACGATGCCGAACGGCACTTGCCAGTTGCCCGGCAGGTACACGCCGATGGAGCCGGGGCCGCCTTTCTGGGTCCAGTACAGCAACAGCACGGCGATGCCCAGGCCCACCATGCTGGAGAACAGGTTGATCCGCGCCTTGAGCGGGCGGTGTTTCTCGCCGAGCATCAGCATCAGCGCGGCGGTCAGCAATGGCAGCAGGATCGGCGCGATGATCAGTTGATTCATCCAGCTCATTCCTTGGGCTCCCGGCCGTCCACATGGTCAGTGCCGGTCAGGCCCCGGGACGCCAGCAGCACCACCAGGAACAGCGCGGTCATGGCGAAGCTGATCACGATCGCCGTCAGCACCAGCGCCTGGGGCAGCGGGTCGGTGTAGTTGAGCAGGTCCTGCGGCACGCCGTCCTTGATGATCGGCTCCTTGCCGATAAACAGGCTGCCCATGCTGAAGATGAACAGGTTGACCCCGTAGGAGAGCAGGCACAGGCCCATCACCACCTGGAACGTCCGTGGTCGCAGGATCAGCCAGACGCCGGAGGCTGCCAGCACCCCAATGGCAATTGCGATGACTTCTTCCATCAGGCGGCTCCTCCTTGGCTGGCAACGGCTTTGGCCTGGTTGCTGGGTTTATGGGCGCGCACCGATTGGTGGCCCAGGGCGGTGAGCATCAGCAGGGTCGAGCCGACCACCATGGCGTACACGCCGACGTCGAAGAACAACGCGCTGGCGACGTGGATATCCCCCAGCACCGGCAGGCTGAAGTGCCAGGTGTGGGTGGTCAGGAACGGGTAGCCCGCGAGCAGGGCGCCCAGCCCGGTCAGCGTTGCGGACAGCAAGCCAAAGCCCATCCAGCGCATCGGCCGCAGGCTCATTTGCGCCTCGACCCACTGGGTGCCGGCGACCATGTATTGCAGGATGAACGCCACCGACATCACCAGCCCGGCGACAAAACCGCCGCCCGGTTGGTTGTGGCCGCGCATGAACAGGTAGAACGAGACGACCAGGGCAATCGGCAACAGCAGGCGCACCAGCACGGCCGGGACCATCATGAAGCCCAGGGCGGTGTCGCTGGCCTGGCGCGGGTTGACCAGGTCGGTGGCCACGTCGGGTGCCAGCTGGCGCTGTTGCGCGGGCAATTCCATGCTCTCTTTGGAAGGGCGGAAGCGGCGCAGCAGCGCGTAGACGGTCAGCGCCACTGCGCCGAGCACGGTGATTTCCCCCAGGGTGTCGAAGCCCCGGAAGTCCACCAGCATCACGTTCACCACATTGCTGCCACCGCCTTCGGGCAGGGCGCGGCTGAGGTAGAACGAGGAGATATCGTTGGGCGTCTGGCGCGTCAGCATCGCGTAGGAGAGCAGCGCCATGCCGCCGCCGACCACGGTGGACAGGAGCAAGTCCCGCAGGCGGCGGATGCGTGCCTTGCGCAGCGAACTGGGGAGTGGCGAGACTTCTTCGATCCGCCGTGGCAGCCAGCGCAGGCCCAGCAGGATCAGCACGGTGGTGACCACTTCGACCACCAGTTGGGTCAGCGCCAGGTCCGGCGCGGAGAACCAGACGAAGGTCACGCAGGTCATCAGGCCGCACACGCTGACCATGGTCAGGGCTGCCAGCCGGTGGTACTTGGCTTGCCACGCGGCGCCCAGGGCACAGGCGATTGCCAGCAGCCACAGGGTGACGAACACGATGGAACCCGGGATTTTCGGCCGGTCACCCCAACTGATGCCGCTGTGCAGCATCGGGATCAACCCGGCGATCACCGCTGCCAGCACCAGTAGGAACAGCTGGGTTTGCAGGCGCTTGGTGCTGATGCGTTTTTCGATCTTGCGCACCCCGCGCATCATCACCACCAGGCAGCGCTCGAAGCCGCGCTTGCCGTTGAAGTAGCTGATGATCGGCGGGTATTTGAAACGGCCCAGCTTGAGTTGCTTGCGCAGCAGCAGGTAGAGCACCACGCCGCCGGACATGGCCACCAGGCTCATGATCATCGGGGCGTTCCAGCCGTGCCAGATGGCGAGGCTGTATTCCGGCAGTTCGCCGCCGACCACCGGCAGGGCGGCTGCAGCGAGGATCGAACCGACCACCTGGGCCGGGAAAATCCCCACCAGCAGGCAGGTAAACACCAGCAATTCCACCGGCGCGCGCATCCAGCGCGGCGGCTCGTGCGGGGTGTGGGGCAGGTTGGTGGCCTTGGGGCCGAAGAACACATCCACGGTAAAGCGCAGGGCATAGGCCACGCTGAAGGTGCCGGCGATGGTGGCGATCACCGGCAGGGCGATTTCCACCCAGGCGGTGGCCGAGATGAATACGGTTTCGGCGAAGAACATTTCCTTGGACAGGAAACCGTTGAGCAGCGGCACGCCCGCCATGGACGCACTCGCGACCATCGCCAGGGTGGCGGTAAACGGAATCAGCTTGAACAGGCCGCTGAGCTTGCGGATGTCACGGGTGCCGCTTTCGTGGTCGATGATCCCTGCCGCCATGAACAGCGACGCCTTGAAGGTGGCGTGGTTGAGAATATGAAACACCGCGGCGACGGCGGCCAGCGGGCTGTTGAGGCCCAGCAGCAGGGTGATCAGCCCGAGGTGGCTGATGGTCGAGTAGGCCAGCAGGCCCTTGAGATCGTTCTGGAACATGGCGCAATAAGCGCCGAGCAGCAGGGTAATGGCGCCGGCACCGCCGACAATCCAGAACCACTCTTCGCTGCCGGACAGCGACGGCCACAGGCGGGCCAGCAGGAACACGCCGGCCTTCACCATCGTCGCCGAGTGCAGGTAGGCCGACACCGGTGTCGGTGCAGCCATGGCGTGGGGCAGCCAGAAGTGGAAGGGGAATTGCGCGCTTTTGCTCAGGGCGCCGATCAGTACCAGCGCGAGCATGATGGGGTAGAGCGAGTGGGCACGGATCTGGTCACCGGCAGCCAGGACCTGGTCCAGGTCGTAGCTGCCGACGATATGCCCGAGCAGCATCACCCCCGCCAGCAGGCACAAACCGCCTGCGCCGGTGACCATCAGCGCCATATAGGCGCCACGCCGGGCATCGGCGCGGTGGTGCCAATAGCCGATCAACAGGAAGGAGAACAGGCTGGTGAGTTCCCAGAAAAACACGATCTGGATCAGGTTGCCGGAGATCACCAGGCCGAGCATGGCGCCCATGAAGGCCAGGAAAAACGCGAAGAAGCGCGGCACCGGGTCTTCTGGCGACATGTAATAACGGGCGTACAGCGACACCAGGGTCCCGATGCCCAGCACCAGCATCGAGAACAACCAGGCAAAACCGTCCATGCGCAGCACGAAGTTCAGCCCGAGGCTGGGCAACCACATGAATTCTTCGCGAATCACGCCACCGTGGGCGATCTGGGGGTAGAGCAGGGCGACTTGAACCGTCCCGACCAGGGCCACAAGGCCGGCCAACAGGGACTCTGTGTTACGTGCGTTGTGCGGCAGCAAGGCCGCCAGACAGCTGCCGATAAAAGGCAGAAGCAGTAGAACTATCAGGGACATAGGCTTCTAATCTGCGGGAGTTTGGGATGCATCATACGTGCCGGATTCTTGATCACCAAACGGCAAGATGTGGCAGGATCCTACAAGGTAGGCTGAAAAAGGCTGTTTGGCATTGTTTCAGATGTCCCAAGCACAGACCTTAACCCTGACGCTCCTGTTCCATCTCTTCTGCCAACTCGACAGCCTTCTGCCCCCGCGTCTTCATCTCGCTGACAATCACCGCGGCCACAATCAACGCCGCCCCCACCATGGCAATCGGCGGGAAGCGCTCGCCGGCAATCCGCCCGACCACACCGGCCCACACCGGCTCACCGGCATAAATCAGGGTAGCCCGCGTCGGCGAGACGCTTTTCTGCGCCCAGTTCATTGCCACCTGAATCACCGCGCTGGTCAGCCCCAGGCCCACCGCGCTGAACAACAGCAACCAGGAAAACCCCGGCAGCGCCTCGCCCATCGGCACCACCATCAGGAACGACAGCACCGACGCCGTGGCCAGTTGCACCACCGTCACCCGGCGCACATCCACCTGCCCGGCAAAAGCGCTGATCATGATGATCTCGGCGGCAATCGCCACTGCACCGATCAACGTGGCGATTTCACCGGGACTGAAGTTCAGCGAGGCGCCCGCCGGGCCGGTCAACAGCATCAACCCGGTAAACGCCAGCATGATGCCGATGGTGGGCATCAACCCCGGCCGCCGTCCCAGCACCAGCCATTGCAGCAGCGGCACGAAGGGCACATACAACGCGGTAATAAACGCCGACTGGCTGCTCAGGATCGTCTGCAAGCCAATGGTCTGCAACCCGTAGCCGAACATGATCGCCACGCCGATAAAGCACCCGGCCTTCAGCTCAAACAGGGTCAGGCCCCGCAGGCTACGCAGGGAGAACGCCCCGACGATAAGCGCCGCCGCCGCAAACCGCAGGCCGACAAAAAACATCGGGCCGCTCACCGCCATGGCGTGCTGCACCAACAAAAAGGTGCCGCCCCAAATCATGGTGATCACCACCAATACACATTCGGCTCTGCTGAAACGGGAAAACAACGAGGAGGTGGTCATGGCGGCTCGGTCTTGCACAGGAGGGGCGCGGACCGCACAATGCGCCGCAAGCTGGGCAGTATACTGCGCAACCCCACCCTGTGAGCAATATAGTGCACAAAGAAAATCCGCAACGGGCTTCGGTCCTGCAACACGTCAGCCAGAACGTCCGGCGCCTGCGCCATGCGGCAGAGTTGAGCCAGACGACCCTGTCCGAAAAGTCCGGCGTCAGCCGGCGCATGCTGGTGGCGATCGAGGCGGGGGAGAAAAATGTCAGCCTGTCGACCCTCGACCGGGTGGCCGAAGCCCTGGACGTAGCCTTCAGCGACCTGATCCAGGCCCCGGATGCTCCCGATCACAGCCGCATCAACGAACTGGCCTGGGCCGGTGAAATCCTCGGCAGCAAGGCCGTGCTGCTGGCCAAGGCCACCGCTCGCCGCGAGGTTGAACTGTGGGAGATGCGCCTGGAGCCGGGTGATCGGTATATGCCCGAACCGGACCCCGAGGGCTGGAGCGTGCAGTTGTTTGTGTTCGAAGGTGTGCTGACGCTGGTGCTGGATGGCGAGGAAAAACATGTCGCCACCGGTGAGTTCCTGATGTTCGCCAGCCGCCAGCTTCACGCCTATCGCAATGATGGTGACGTGGCAGTGCGCTTTGTGCGCAACGTGGTGATCTAACTGTTGGCAGCGCAACAGTGGTTGGACACTTTGCTGTTTTGAACCGCCCGCTATACCGCTGAATTGCCGGCAACCTGCTGATTTTATTGGTCATTGGATTCAGGCACGACTCCTGCAATTACTCCAGTATCTCTCTGGAGCCTGGAGTCGGCCCATGTCAGCCCAACCCCAACACCCTGCCCACATCATCCGCTCGGACGCCGAGGCCATCGCCGTTGCCACCGAGTTGGCCAAGCGTTTTGCCGTGGAAGCGGGCGTACGCGATCGCGAGCGGCGCCTGCCGTTGGCCGAGCTGGACGAATTCTCCGCCAGTGGCCTGTGGGGCATCACCATTCCCAAGGCCTACGGCGGCGCCGGGGTTTCCTATGTGACGGTGGCCGAGGTGATCAAGCTGATCTCTGCCGCCGACCCGTCCCTGGGGCAAATCCCGCAGAACCACCTGGGTGTGGTGGACATCCTCCTGCAAACCGCCAGCGAGGAACAAAAGCAGCATTACTTCGCCAAGGTCTTGCAGGGCTACCGTTTTGGCAACGCCTTCTCCGAAGCCAAGAGCAAAAACGCCGGCACGTTTGACACCCAGGTGCGCTTCGACGGCGACAGCGCGTACATCAACGGCGAGAAGTTCTACTGCACCGGCGCGCTGTTCGCCCATATCGTGCCGGCGGTGGGGGTCAACGAAAATGACCAGGCGTTCATCGCCTTTGTCGAACGGGATGCTCCCGGCCTGCAAGTGATCGACAGCTGGGACGGCTTCGGCCAACGCACCACCGCCAGCGGCGGCGTGACCCTCGACGGCGTGAAGGTGCCGTTGAGTGCGGTGGTCCCTGCCCACCAGGCCTTCGACCAGCCCACTGCCAACGGCCCCATTTCGCAAATCATCCAGGCGGCCGTCGACACCGGCATCGCCCTTGGCGCCCTGGAACAAGCCAAGATCTTTGCACGCCAGGCCCGGCCCTGGATCGACAGCCAGCAGGATCACGGCTGGCAAGACCCGTTCACCATCGCCGCCATCGGCGATCTGGAATGGCGGGTCCACGGCACCGAAGCGATCCTCGCCAAGGCAGGCGTTGCCGTCGACCAGGCCCTGGCCAACCCCAATGAAGACACGGTGGCCAACGCCTCCCTGGTCGTCGCTCAAGCCAAAGTGCTGTCGACGGAAACCGCGTTGCTTGCCAGCAGCAAACTCTTCGAGTTGGCCGGCACCCGCTCGGTGTCCGGCAAGCACAACCTTGACCGCTTCTGGCGCAATGCGCGCACCCACACCCTGCACGACCCGGCCCGCTGGAAATACCACCTGATCGGCAACTTTGTGCTCAACGGCGTCAAGCCTGCACGCCATGCCTGGAACTGAGGAGCTTTATCCATGACCGCACTGAATCAGGCGCGCCAACTGCTGGAAAGCACCCGGCGCTTTGTCGAGAAAAGTGATGACCCCTACGTGATCAGCCGCTTCGGTGATTTGCAGATTCGCGTGGACGTCGCGGCCGCTCTGTTTGAGCGTGCCGAAACCCACCCGAGCCCGGTGGCCCTCACCGAAGCGCAGATCGCGGCTGCCGAAGCCCTCATCGCCGCGAGCAATGCCGAATTCGAACTCACCGGCCAACGCACCGCATTGCCACCGACCCTCGATGACCCGTTGCGCTGGAAATACCAGATTGTCGGCAACTACCACCTCAACGGAGTGCTTTGATGTCCCGTGAAATCCGCTTGAATGCCTTCGACATGAACTGCGTTGGCCACCAATCCCCCGGTTTGTGGGCTCACCCGCGAGACCGCTCGTGGCAGTACAAGGACCTGGAATACTGGACCGACCTGGCGAAAATCCTTGAGCGTGGCAAGTTCGACGGCCTGTTCATCGCCGACGTGCTGGGCATCTACGACGTCTATAACGGCAACGGCGATGCGGCGATTCGCCAGGCGGCCCAGGTGCCGGTCAACGACCCGTTGTCGCTGATCGCACCCATGGCACTCGTCACCGAGCATTTGGGTTTTGGCCTGACGGCTTCGCTGTCCTTTGAACACCCGTATCCGTTCGCCCGGCGCCTTTCCACCCTCGACCACCTGACCAAGGGCCGCGTGGGCTGGAACATCGTCACCTCGTACCTGGAAAGCGGCGCGAAGAACCTCGGCCAGAAAGCCCAGACCGAACACGATGCGCGCTACGACTACGCCGAGGAGTACCTGGAGGTCTGCTACAAACTCTGGGAAGGCAGTTGGGAGGAAGGCGCGGTTCTGCGCGACCGCGAGCGACGGATTTTCAGTGACCCAAGCAAGATCCACGAGATCCGCCACGTCGGTAAACACTTCCAGGTGCCTGGCATTCACCTCTGCGAGCCTTCGCCACAACGCACGCCCGTGCTGTACCAGGCGGGTGCCTCCAGCCGGGGCAAACAGTTCGCCGCCGAGCAGGCCGAGTGCGTATTCGTGGCCGCGCCGTCGAAAGTGCTGCTGAAGAAAACCGTCGCCGATATCCGCCGGCGTGCGGCAGAAGCCGGCCGTGATCCGAAGAAAATCCTGATCTTCAACTTGCAGACGGTGATCGTTGGCGAAACCGACGCCAAGGCCAAGGCCAAGTTCGAGGAGTACAAATCCTACGTCAGCTACGAAGGCGCGATGGCCCTGATCTCCGGCTGGACCGGTATCGACTTCAGTCAGTTCAAGCCCGATGAGCCCCTCAAGCATGTGCACACCAACGCCATTCAATCGGCGGTGGAAGCGTTCTCCACGGCCGACCCGAACAAGGTCTGGACCCCCAACGAACTGGCGGACTGGGTCGGCATCGGCGGCTTCGGCCCGTTGTTCGTCGGCGGCCCGGAAACCGTGGCCGACCTGTTGCAGGAGTGGGTGGAAGAGACCGATGTGGATGGTTTCAACCTCGCCTATGCGCTGACCCACGAGACCTTTATCGACGCGGTCGACTGGCTGGTGCCGGAGCTGCAGAAGCGCGGGGTGTACAAGACTGAATATGCCCAGGGCACGCTGAGGGAGAAATTGTTCGGCGAAGGCGCACGTTTGCCGGACAACCACCCGGGTGCCAGCTATCGCGACCTTAAAGCCACAGCGATCTGACGGGAGAAACCACATCAATGTGGGAGCTGGCTTGCCAGCTCCCACAGGTGATCTTCATCAAGCCAACGACTTCGGCCAGCGGACCACCGCATGCTTGTTTCACCAATAGGAGCATTACCTATGAGCGTGCATGAACTTGAGCTTCCGCTGGAGTTGGAATGGCCCGCTGAACGGGTCACGGTGTTGCCCAGGGCGTTGGTGCAGTTGCACCACTGGGCGCAGGTAACGCCGTTGCACAGTGCCCTGCGCCACAAGCGTGACGGCCAGTGGTATTCCTGGCGCTGGATTGATGCACTGCGCGATGTCGAGCGTCAGGCCGATGGTTTGCGTCAGCAGGGCTTTACCGACGATTCGCGGCTGGCCCTCAGCGGGGCTTTCGAGCCTCATTTATTGCTGCTGGCCCTGGCCGCCCAGGTCATCGGTGGCCAAATCCTGACCTTGGCTGACGACCTGGAGCCTGCCGCCTTGCAGCAACAGCTGTGGCGCATTCGGCCTACCCACGCTTATATCCAGGGGGTGCAGCCGGTGGGCGTTGTGCAACGGGTCGACCCCGTGGACACATCACAACGGCTCTGCCGCTGGTGGCAGCCTTCCGGCAAGACCGAACTGTGGAGCGAGGAGAGCACCCACGGGCAAGGCGGCTTGGCGGCGGTGCTGGCGCAATGGCTGAACAGCGGCCAGAGCCTGGGGTTCCCGCAGTCGGGCTGAGCTATGCAGGCCGGGCTATGCGGGCCAAGCTAGGCGCCCCGGGTCGATGTGCTGGATACTGCACGGGGCGATTTTTACCACAACCATTCAGGCAGACAGTAAGGGCGCAATTTCATGAGTGAAACCGAACGCGGACAGGCGACGAGCGCCATTCGCAACGCTGATGTGCTGATTGTCGGCGGCGGCCTGAGCGGGACGATGCTGGCGGTGCAGTTGCTGCGCCTGCCGGGCAAGCGGCAGATCCTGGTGATCGAACCGCGCCAGGAACTGGGGCGCGGCGAGGCCTACAGCGCGGTGGAACTGGGCCACACCTTGAACGGCAACGCCGCACGCATGAGCGTCGACCCGGACAACGCCGATGACCTGACCCAGTGGCTCACCGCCTACATCGCCGACGGCGGCTGGCCGGAGTCAGACCAGCAACACGTGCCCATCAGCGAACTGTTTCCGCCCCGCGGGATTTTTGGCTTGTACGCGCAACAACGGCTGGCTGAAGCCAAGGCGCGGTCCGCCTCGACCGTCGAGCATGTCCGCGCCGAGGTGACAGACCTTGAGGTGGACGAACACGCCACGTTGCTGACCTTGAGTGACGGCCAGCAACTGCGCGGTGCCGTTGCGGTATTGGCCACCGGCATGTTCCCGGCGGCCCGCACGCCCCAGACCGAATCCAGCGGCTTGAACGCGGCCGCGGTCGACCCGTGGGACGTGCAGGCCATGACCCAACTGGACCCGCAATCCACCGTGTTGATCATCGGTTCCGGGCTGACCATGGTGGACGCCGTGGTGTCCCTGGAACAGGCCGGTCATCGTGGGCCCATCGAGATTTTTTCGCGTCACGGCCTGTTGCCCCATGTGCGCCGGCAGCCGCCGGCCTGGGTCGACTTCCTGGGCGAAGACCACCACCTGCGCAGCCCTCGGCAATTGCTGCGGGAAGTGCGGCGCCAATGCCGGCTTGCGCTGGACCAGGGGATCGACTGGCAAGCCCCGCTGGACACCGTGCGTGCCCACATCGGGCGTTTGTGGAGCCAGGCCAGCGAGGGCGAGAAACGCCAGTTCGTGCGGCATGTTCGGCCCTGGTGGGAAAGCCATCACCACCGCTCGCCGCCCTTGAGTGCCGAGTTGGTGGCGCGGCTGCATGGGGAGGGGCGGTTGCGGATTCAGGCGGCATCGTACAAGGGGCTGGTGCCTTCAGACGGTGATGTCACGATTCGCCTGCGTCGTCGTGGTGAACAGGACGTGGTGCAGGTATCGGGGGCGGCGCTGATCAACTCCAGCGGGATTGAATACGACTGGCGGCGCGTGGCCCGGCCGTTGCCCCGGCAGTTGCTCAAACGCGGGTTGATCCAGCCCGGGCCGTTGGCGCTGGGGATTGCGGCGGATGTGTCGGGGGCGGTGCTGGATGCCCACGGGCAGGTCAGCCAGCGGCTGTTTGCCATGGGCCCGCCGTTGCGGGGGATGTGGTGGGAAAGTACCGCGGTCACGGACGTGGCGATTCAGGCCAAGGCGCTGGCCGCCAGGTTGGCGCACCTCTAAATCTAATGTGGGAGCTGGCTTGCCTGCGATAGCGGTGGGTCAGCTCCATCTTTATCAACTGATAGGTTGCGATCGCAGGCAAGCCAGCTCCTACAGGTGGGGGGTCATGGCCCGACCTTCACAAACCCCGGCTTCAACCCGAACACTTCAACCCCCTGCGCCGTCGACTGCCCGGTCGTCACCGTGACCCGCTCCACCGGTTTATCCATCGCTGCCCGATATTCCACCGTCATGACCCCGTCCCCGCGACTGATCGCCTGGGCCGGCACCACAATCGCCTGGTCATTGTTGTAGGTCACAATGGTCAACCGCGCACTCATCCCCAGCCGCACCCGTTGCAGCTGTTGCGGGGTCAGCTTGGGGATCGACAGGGTGACCGGAAACTGCGCGCTGCCCTGGCTGTCGCTGGCAATCGCCAAGCCACTGACCACACTGACCGAACCCGTCAGCCGCTCGCCGTCAAACCCGTCACCCAGCACCTCCACCGCCTGCCCTTGGTGCAACTGGTTGATGTCCAGCTCCGACACCCTGGTGACGATTTTCAGCTTCTCGATATTCGCCAGCCCAAACAGCACCTGGCCCTGGCTGACCTTGCTCCCGGCCTGGACCGGCGCGTTGTTGTTGCCGCCGCCCGGGCCTGACGAATTACTGCCCGGCGCCGGCACCACGATGCCGGAGAACGGTGCCTTGACCTCCTTGCCATCGAGCAGGGTGTGCAGGGCGTCATATTTCACCGTGGCATTGGTCAGCTCCATATCGGCGATCTGCCGGTATTCGCCTTTGCCTTGTTCGATCGCCTGTTGCAGTTCGCCGCGGGCGGCCACCAGGTCGAGTTGTTGCTGGGCGGTCTGCTGTTTCAGGTCGTCGAGTTCGTTGCGGGGGATGATGCCGCGCTTGAACAGGTTTTCACTTTCGGTGAGTTTGCGCTGGGTGTTGCTGGCGGTCATTTCGGCGGTGCGCAGGCTGCGACGGGCACGGCCGACTTGTTGGCCGCTGTCCCAGTCCTGCATTTCCTGAACGGTGCGCCGGGCCTTGAGCTGCGCGGAGAGGGCTTCGCGCAGTTGCACTTCGAGGGTGGCCGGGTCCATGCGCAGCAGCACCTGGCCGGCCTCGACCCGCTGGCCCTGTTCCACCAGGTTGGCCTGCACATTGCCGTCGAAGGGCGCCGTGAGGGTGATGGTGGTGTCGGGCTCGATCTTGCCCACCAGGCCGATCTGGTGCACCAGTGGGTCGACTTTTACCTCCAGCCATTGCTCGGCATTGCCGGGCTGATTGGCGGCCGGGCTTTGATGGCTGAGCAGCGTGATGCCGACACCGGCCACCAGCACAATCAACACGGCACCCAGCAGGCGCTTTTTATTAGTAGTCATTGAGGGCGATTTCCCAACTTTCCAGCGTCATGCCCAGGGTCAGGTCGAACTGAGTCTGGGCGTTCAAATAGGCAATCAACGCATTGAGCCGTGAGTTCTCGGCGTTGCGCAGGTCGTTTTCGAAACTCAATACCTGGAAGTTGGTGGAGCGCCCGGCGCTGAGTTTTTCCCGTTCGATTTCGATTTTGCGCCTGGACAGCTCCACCGCCCGCTGCGAGATTTCATACTGACGCCAACGGGTGCCCAGGTCGCGTACCACATCGTTGACGTCGCGCTCCAGTTGCTGGCGGGCGTCGGCAATGATGATTTCCTGGTTTTCCACGTCGACCCGCGCATGCACCTCGGCCTGGCGGGTGCTGATATCGCCGATGGGAATCTGCACCTGCACGCCGGCGTAGCTGTCCCAGCGCCGGTTGCTGTTGTAGCCGTTATCGTCGTTGGTGGCGGCCCGGATCTGGTTCGCGCCGGCCACCAGGTCCACCTGCCAGCGCCCGGAGTCCTTGGCGATCACAAGGTTGAGGTCGGCCTGCTGGCTGCCGAGCAGGGTGGCGAGGTATCCCGGTTGCTGGTTCTGCGCGAGGACGAAAGCCTGGTGCTTGTCGATGTCCATGCGCTTGGCTTCAAGGGCCTCGGTGGCGCGGATCGGCGTCGACAGGTCGAGGGCCAGCAGGCGCAGCAGGGCCAGGCGGCTGGTGTCCAGTTGGTTCTGGGCTTCTTCGACTCCCAGTTGCTGGGTGGCGATATCGGCTTCAGTCTGCACAATCTCGAATTCGGCCATGCGCCCGGCACTGATCAGCGCCTTGTTCACTTCCAGCAAGGTGTCGGAGCGCTTGAGCGCGTCCTGCACGATGCTCAACTGTTCCTGGGCCCGCAGCAACTCGCGGTAGGTGGTGATGATGTTGCTGATGGTCTGCGCCACATTGGCCTTGAGGTTCAGGCGGTTGGCCTGTTCCGACAGGCGTGACAGGCGCAGCGGGGCGGTGGTGGCGTCCCAGCCGGCACCGCGCATCAGGGGCTGGATCACCGACAGGTCGAGCCCGTCGCTGCGGAAGCGTCCGGCGCGGTCGGCGTTGTTCAGTTGCTGGGTCCAGTTCATGCTCAGCCGCGTGCCGTACTCGCCGAGCAAGGTGGCGTTGGGGGCCAGGTTGGCGTTGCGGGCGCTGTCGTCGGTGCCTTTGGTCGCGCGGTAATAGCTGTTCAGGGTCAGCTTGGGGTTGAAGGTGTCTTCGGCCACCCGCAGGTCGAATTTCTGCGCCACCCGTTGCAGGTACGCGCTGCGAATCGCCGGGTTGTTGCGCAGGCCCAGGTACACCGCGTCACCCAGGGTCAGGGTGGTGGACTGGGCATTCAGCGACACGCTGCGTTCATAACCACTGCGAGTGGTGCTGGGCGCCGAGGGGCGAATCACCACATCGGCGGCCATGCTGTGCAGGCTCACCAGGGCCAGCGATAACAGCAGCCGTTTATTCATCGCGCAGGGCCTCCACCGGCTGCAGCCGTGAGGCCGACACTGCCGGATAGATCCCGAAAAACAGCCCCACCAGCAACGTGCTGCCCACCCCGAGGGGCAGTGCGGCGACCGCCAGGGAAAACTGCCAGCCGGACAGCCAGGCATACAGATAGGCGGCGGTCATGCCCAGCACCGCGCCGCATAAGGCACCGACAGCGGTCAGGGTGACGGCCTCCAGCAGGAACAGGTTGCGAATGTCCCGCTGGCGCGCACCGAGGGCCATGCGAATCCCGATTTCCCGGCGCCGCTCCGAGACGTTCATCAGCATCACGTTCATCACGCCGACGCCGCCGCCCACCAGGGAAATCGCGCCCAGGGCCAGCAGCAGGTAAGCGAAGGTGCGGCTCTGCCGGGTCATGCCATCGATCATTTGCTGGGGCACCTGAATGTCGACATTGTGGTCGGTGATCTGGTTTTGCAGCGCCGCCGCGGCGTCCCGGGCGACACGGTCCATGTCCTGGCCGGGAGTGGCGCGGATAATCACATTGCCGATTTGCGGGCTGAAGTAGATCCGGCGCATGCCCGGGGCGGGGACGAACAGCGATTCGTTGGCCTGTACGGGGATCAGCATTGCCCGGGGCTGGTTGTGAAGAATGCCCACCACCAGGTAGAGGTAATCGTTGATGCGCACCCGGTCGCCCAGTTGCAGCGGGTCGCCGGGGGCACTCAAGGCCTGGACCACCTGTTCGCCGACGACCGCGTAGGTTTCGCCCGCATCGAAGTTCGACAGGAAACGCCCGTCGCGCACCGACAGGCGCATGGCGTCCTTGAGGTCTGGCGTACTGCCGACGAAGCTCGCATTGAAGGTGCGGCCATGGAACACCACCGGACCGCTGAACATCGAAATCGCGCCAATATGGGCGATGCCGGGCACGCTGCGGCGCACCGCTTCCAGGTCCAGGCTGGCAGGCATGGGGGCAATGCTGGTGCCCTTGGGCGGGAACTGCACCACCAGGGTGTCGGTGCCCATGTCCTTGAATATCATCGCCGCGTCTTCGGCGGCGTTGTGCCCGATATTGATCAGCGCCACCACCGAAGAGCTGCCGATGACGATGCCCAAAAGGGCCAGGATCGAGCGCTTGCCCAGGGTGCGCAGGCTGACAAACGCCTCGTGCAGCAATTGGCTCAGGCTTTGTTCGACCCGCAGGCTCATAGGCGGCCGGCCTCTTGCACCACACCATTGCGCACCAGGATCTTGCGGTTCAGGCGCTCGGCAATGTGCGGGTCGTGGGTGACGATAATCAGCGTCACCTGCTGCTCGCGATTGAGCGCCAGCAGCAGGTCCATGATCTCCTGGGCGGTGCTGCTGTCGAGGTTGCCGGTGGGCTCGTCGGCGAGGATCACCGAGGGGTTGCCCACCAGCGCGCGGGCGATGGCAACCCGTTGGCGCTGGCCGCCGGACAGGTCGGCCGGGCGATGGTGGGCGCGTTCGGCCAGGCCCACCTGGTCGAGCATGCGCAGGGCCTGTTCCACCGAGGCATGCCGCGACACACCACGGTAGCTCAGGGGCAGGGCGACGTTGTCCAGGGCACTGAGGCGCGGCAGCAGGTTGAAGCTTTGAAAGACGAAACCGATTTGTTGATTGCGGATCGCCGCCAGTTGATCGGGGCTGGCGCTGAAGACGTCATGGCCGGCAAACCGGTAGTGGCCGCAGTCGGGCAGGTCGAGCAGGCCGAGAATATTGAGCAGGGTACTTTTGCCGGAACCGGACGCGCCGAGAATGCCGCAGCTGTCACCGGTTTCGATGGCCAGGCATACATCATTGAGAATCGACAGGTGCTGACCGGCCAGCTGATAGCTTTTGCCGATGCCTTGCAGGGAGATAAAGCCTGGGTGCGCGGGGGTATCTGTCATCATGACTACGCCTGCAGTCTCGACAGTACCGTGCTTCCCCTGAAAATCCTTGTAACAAGTTCAGGAGCTGCCTGGCACACGTCACGGACTGGTTTTATTTCTTGTTTTTAAAATATTGTTTGAATACTAACCGCGATCCAGCCGTTCCGCCAGCCATGGATATAGAGCGGTTTTACCCTTTGAAACGATTCTTTAAAGGGGCGTTTCAGGCGCGGGAAAAATCCATCAGCTACCCTCAACGAGCCCGTCGCTGCTGGCTTTGAATAGTATGGCGCAGTGTCACTACTTGCTTTCGGGCAGCGGCCCCGGTATAAAAAATCAAATTAATTTTTAAAACAATATTTCCGCAGTGGAACCCCAACCCCTATGGTCGCGAAGAAACTCAGCGCTCCAAACGTTACCAAGACCCGATTGCTGGATGCGACAGAGGCTCTTTTCATCAAATACGGCTATGACGCCGTTTTGTTGCGGCAGATAACCGAGAGGGCTCAGGTCAATCTCGCTGCGGTGAATTATCACTTCGGGGACAAGGATTCCCTGATGAAAACCCTGCTGATGCAGCGCCTGGAGCCGCTCAACGAGCAGCGCCTGGAATTGCTCGCCAGGTGCGAAGCCGAATCCGACGGCCCGCTGGACTGCGACACCTTGCTCGGCGTGCTGTTCGCCCCGGCCATGGGCCTGGAGCGCAGCGACCCGGCGAGTGGGGAAGGGCGTTCATTCATCCGTTTCCTGGGTCGGGTCTACAGCGACACCTCGCCGTTTATCCAGGAATACCTCAAGGTGCATTATCAGCCGGTCTTCCAGCGTTTCTTTGAAGCGTTCGCCCTGGCGCTGCCGGACTTGCCACGCAACGAATTGGGGGTGCGCCTGCAATTTGCTCTCAAGGCGATTTCCGGGGTGATGGCCGGCACCGAGCTGCGCTTGCTGATGAACTCCATGAGCCTGGGACGCCCGGCCACTGATGCCGAGGTGATGGCCAAGCTGATTACCCTGGTGTCTGCGGCGATTCGCGTGCCACAGCAAAGCCCGGAAGCCGAAACGGCGCTGGCGCGGGTGCTGGATACGCAACGTGCTATCCGCGAGCAGGCCGCGTCGCCTGTCAACAAGGTGGCTCGCTGAACCCTTCAAGACCGGCTTGCAATGAGCCGGTCTGCCTCTGCACCCTCTATACAAACAACCTTGCGAACACTCAAATCCCGGGCAAAAAAAACCCGCTGGGGCGGCGGGTTTTTAAGTGCAACGTTTGTAACGGATGAGGCTTTACCCTACGTCTCCGGATGTGAATAAAACGTGAAAAATATGTAAGAAAAAGTGTGAATGTGCGGGGTTTGTATTGACTGCGCTTTCTCTGAAATAGCTCATCGACTTCCGCCATTCGTCGCCACTGTCAATTCTGACAGGTAGACGCTAGGAAGGGCCGGGTGTTTGATTTCTTCAGTCGCGTGTTCTGTCTGCACGCTGTTTAATCTGGAGAACAACCATGTCGACCAAGCCTGCCGCTCCCAGACCTACTCCCGTCACCAAGCAACCTGCCACGCCCAAGCCATCTCCTACTCGGCCGGGTGTGATGATCATGGACGATTTGGATCCTCCCTATACGTCTCCACAGCAGGCAACACCGGTAGAAGGCGCGGATTACGGACTTGGGGTTCGCCATTTTCCTGCTTTGGGAACGACTGGCGAGAAATTTATCACCTTCGGGTTTGAGCGTTGGACCGGGCTCCGTGAGGGGGACGAGTATCGGGTATCGATGGGTGGCGTCACGCCCTCTCCGAACGTCGTCCAGGCGGGCGAGGTGACCGCCCAACGATTTTTCTTCGATTTTCCTTACGCCAGCTTGAACGTGGACCCGGCCATAGGCTTTGCGTTCATTCCAGACGTATACGGTGAGGTTGTGAGGGTCGGCTCGGGCACTCCCAGCAATTCGCCACCCCAGACCGTACTGGTCAAGGAAACCCACCCCGGCGGAGAGGACGACCGGCCCTTCGAGACCTGGCACTCCAAGCTTGAACTGATCCTTTCGGACACGGTGATTGGTGCCGGGCAAAGCCTTACTGCAACCATCAAGGCCTGGGAGCACATGCGTGAGAACGACGCGCCGATGCTCTATTTTGGACGCTTGCGTTTTGAGGTGCCCCTGGTCACCGCTGCACAGATAGGTCAGGACCTGGTAGTGGTTATTGGCGCGGACTTTTTTGCAGCGCTTGGCAGCGGCCACCATGCTGCGGCGTTCTTTCTCTATGATGAGGTACTGAACAGCTCGGGTCCGGTACAGCCTTGGTGTAAGCCAGTGCCTCTAGAGGTGAACCTGAGCGTGACGCTGCTTGATGAGCCTTTCATCATTGAGGCAGACAATAGCCAGACAATACTGGATGCCGATGCATTGGGCAGAGAACCGGCACATGCCGAGGTGGAGATTCGGCGCGGCGGCCCGTTTCTGGTGGGCGATACCGTTTTGCTGACGGTGCAGGGTACGACGCCTGATGGTGTATTTGTCTATGAGTCGCTGTCGCTGGACGTGACCCGGGTTCCTGAATTTCTCGAATTTCCCATCCGCAACGAGCTGGTCAGATCCCTTTTGCTGAGCTCTATGACGGTCTCTTACGTGAGACAAAGGGCAGGGCTCGACGATGCGCCCTCCAGAAGGGTGGCGGTCGCCGTTGTCGGTCGTCGTTACGATTTGCCCAGGCCCAACGTCAGGGAGGCCCACGGTCCCTTCATTGAGCCGGACCTGCCACGCATTACCGTGGAGATGCCCGATTACCAGCCACCCGGCACCACGGGGGATAACCTGGAGGTTGTCCTCCAGGGCTTACGTGTGGATAACAGCTCCGAGCGGGTGTCCTCCTCGCGGCTGGCCGGCAACCCGCCACGCACCCGTGATTTCCCGACGGCCGACTACATGCGCCTGGAAGGGTTGAGAGACGCCAACGTGCACTACATTGTCACCGGGCTGATCAGCCCCGGGGTAGTGGGGACCCGTGAGTCGGAGCGCCGGTGGGTGCAAGTCGGCCGTCCGCCTCGGGATCTGCCTGCACCGGTGATCTGGGAGGCGCTTGATGGCAACGTCGACCCCAGTACGCTCGGCAGTGTCGGTACCCTTGAGTTGCGTGCGCCATTCAGACAAGGCGATATCGTTATCATCCGCTACACCGGCTCGTCCAGTGGTGTTGTGCAGGAGGAATATACGTTGTTCCTGGATGCCAACCCGTTGTATTTGGATATACCTAGGCAGCTGTTCCTCGACAATATCGACGGCACCCTCACCGTCAGTTACCTGATTGATCGTTTCGGGGTTTATCGGTATTCCGAAGAGCTGGTGGTGACCGTCGGCACCGCGTTGGGTGAGTTGTTTCTGCCCGAGGTGTTGGAGGCAACCACTGGGCCTGATGAGCTTGATCCGCTGGTAGTCTGGCCGGGTGGTGCAACCGTGCGGGTGCGGTATGACGAAATTAAGCCCCGCGACGACATCGAGGTCAGATGGGAGGGGTTGCCCGGCGAAGGCTCCCACTACGAGGTCAAGGATAACCAGAGTGGGGATTACATCGACTTCACGATCCCTACCGATCCGATCGGCTACAACCTCCACCCCCATGGGCGGGATATCAGGGTGTCCTTTGTGGTGACTCGGAACGGCTTCTCTACCGACTCGCCTGTGCTGACGCTACATCTGCTTACCTTGCACGGTGTGCCGGGCGCGCAGATCGACAGCATTGGCGACGCCGCAGTGCTTCCGATACCCCTGCTTGACGACTTCGACGAAACCCGTGTACCTGCCTGGCCCTATGGAAGGGAAGGGCAGCGAATGTGGAAACGCTATCACGGTACCCGCAATACGGGGGTGCCTTATGAAAACGAGGTCTTCCGGGCACGGCCGGTCAGTGCCGCAGAGGCCCTCAACGGTGTCAGCAGCGAAACGCCCGTGCTGGCGTTGCGCAACCTGGAGGAGTGGACGGCATTGACGATCCCCTTCCTGGTCACGTTCAACCACAGTGGTGACGTCAACGACGCGGTACCGTTTGAGATCAGGCACCATGTCATCGAGGTGCAGGCCGCCACCTTCCCGTACCCGCAAATCAAGGATTCGGATCCTGCGGATGTGCAGGAGGTTTCCATCGACCCGGTGGTAGTGGAAAACAAGTGCCAGGTGCTGGTGAGTTACCCGAACATGAACCAGGGCGGCCCCGACAAGATCACTCTGCACTGGATCTATTCGCACGGGACCGTCGAGGATATCGGGACGCAGGACGGGCTGGACGGTGGCACGGTGACGTACAACATCAGCAACGATGTCCTCGCCGCCAGTGTCAACAGCACGATTCACCTGCAGTACTCGGTGGTCCTGGGCAGGGACGGTACCACTCGTGTTTCCGAGGAGCAGACGGTCAACGTGGGAACCATCCTGCCAGCCAATCTGGTCCGTGTACTGATCAATGGCGTGGCCAATGGCGGCAGCCTGAACCCTCCCGGGCTGACCGGCAATGCTGTCGCTACCAGCCCGAGATGGCGCCTGAGTCTGCCAGGGCAGCGATATTGGCTGAGACTCACCACCAACAGTCCCGGCGTTGAACCGCTGGTGGTCCGCACGAACGAACCGATCAACGCGCAGCAAGCAGCCAACGGTTTGGCGAACATTCAGATCAGTCGTGACTGGCTGTTGAGACAGCCCAACAATGCACGAATCAAGGTGCAATGGAGCGTGACGTTCAATCGCAGTGAAGATGAGTTTGATGCGGTGGAGTTCCCCACCACCGAATACACGATCAGCCTGACCAGCCCGCTGGTTTTCGACCAGAGCGGTGTCAGTCTGGCTGGGCGTGGGCGTACTGTCATTGCGCCGGGTTACCCAAACCTCTTGCCCACCTTTGGTGCCCATAACTCGTATCGACGGGTGCCGACAGGCGGTACACCACCCTACTTTTACACTTCCAGCAACACAGCAATTGCCGTCGTCGACTCCACTGGGCTTGCCACCGTGCGGAATAACGGAACGGTGACTATCACGGTGCGTGATTCGTCCGTACCTGCGCAGACACGCAGTTATACGATCCAGTTCACCGGTGTGGTACGGGTTTATGAATTGGGATCGGGCAACCCGGCTGAACTGCTCAACCGGGCAGCGAGTCGGGGCCAGCGCTTTGCTGATATTGGTGAGTTGCGGGAGGTCAATGCGGCTTACGGAAGTCGCTGGCCAACAGGCAATGGACAATATTGGTCCAGCACAGGTGCAGGAGGCAATATCATTACAGGTTTCTACGCTTATACAAAGAACATCGCCAACGGCAATGAGCAGACTGTCAAAGACTTCTGGGGTACACCTGCCCTCTATGGCTTAGGGATCGTCTACGGATAGCCTTTCCCGGCCCTGTCGGGGCAGCCTGTTTAACCGCAGGCTGCCCCTTTTTGTTTCCGGCTGATAAAGGCCAATAGATGTTCACTCACCGGTGCCGGCGCATCCTCCATCAAAAAGTGCCCGGCATTTTCCACCACCTGCAGCACCGCTCCCGGAATATCCGCTTGTAGCCGATGTGCATAAGCCAGCGGCTGCCACTCATCTTCGGCGCCCCACAGAATCTGCACCGGCAAATCCATGCCCGGCAGGCGCTCGGAAAAATCAGCGGTGTACCGTGAATCGTAATGCGCCACCTGATGCTGGTAGAACGCCGGCTGGCCGACCACGCCGCTGATCGGCGCCAGGTACGCCTCCAGCAACTCACCTTGCATCACGCGTTTGTCGTACACGGCCATGGCCAGTTGGCGGATCATCAGTGCCCGGTGTTCGTCGGGTGCCATGCGCGCATGGTCGCTGAACCGCTGGTGAATCCCGCGCCAGGTGGGCGATGGCCACGAGTCGTAGCTGGGCGCGTCGGCGATCGTCAATGAGCGCACCCGTTGTGGATGCTCCAGGGCAAACAGCAACGCGATGACGCCACCAATGTCATGGCCGACCAGGTGCACGCCCTCAAGCTCCCAGTGATCGAGTAATTCACCGATCAGCTGGCTTTGCGCCGCGACGGAAGTGTCCGCGTGGTGCGGGCGCTCCGAAGCGCCAAAACCCAACAGGTCAAACAGGTGCACCTGCATTCCGGCGGCCGTCAGGCGCGGCACCACATTACGCCAGATGATGGAGTGGGCGGGTGTGCCGTGCAGCAACAGCACCGGCAGCCCATCGCCATGCCGGCCTGTGGCAATGCGCCAACCGTTGATCAAGGCGACTTCGTTCAGCAGGGCAGTCATGTCAAATCCTCGCGGTGATGAAGGCTTTACCCTAAAGCGCTGCTGGTCATGACACCAATGACAACTTACTCTCTGAGAATCCAGTTTTTGTCATAGGTCTCGATCATGAACCAGCGACTGCCCATCGATGTGCTGCGCGCCCTGCAAACCGTAGTGGAAACCGGGAGTGTCACCCGGGCGGCCGAGCGCCTTAACCTCAGCCAGTCGGCGGTCAGCTGGAAGATCAAGCGCCTGGAGAAACAGCTGGAGCGACCGTTGATCCAGCGCGACGGCCAGCGCCTGGTGGCCAGCGACGATGGCGCGCAATTGCTCATCCACGCCCGGCGCATCCTTGAGGCCCACGATGCCGCACTGGCGCATTTCAACCCGGTGCAACTGCACGGCACCATCCGCCTGGGCGCCACCGAGCAGGTGCCGATGGCCGAGCTGTCGAACCTGCTGGGCCAGTTCTCACGACAGCATCGCCAGCTGGATGTGCGGATCGTGGTGGAACAGAGTCACGTACTGCGCCAGGCCCTGGTCGACCGCGAGCTGGACCTGGCGCTGCACCAGGATTTCACCCATCGCGTCGAAGCGCGTGACCAGTTGTTGTGGAGCGAGAACGTGCATTGGTGCACCCGGCCCGGCTGGCAACACGCACCGGATGATTGCGTGCGGCTGATCACGTTCGGGCCTGGCTGTTTTTACCGGCAACTGGCCCAGGAACGCCTGAGTGCCTTGGGCATTCCCTGGCAGGTGGCGGTGGAGTGTGGTTCGGTGGAGGGTGTGGTCTCGGCCATCGCTGCCGGGCTGGGCGTCGGCCTGCTCAGCAGCGACCACCTCGACAAGCGGGTGGTGGTGCATCGGCCTTTCGAGCAGCAGATGGCGCTGCCTGAAGTGGCCAATGTATTGCGCTTCGCCGAGGACAGCCCCGAGCCCCGGCTACAGGCGTTGCAGCAACTGCTGGTGCAGGCGCTGCACCGGGGCTGATCAGATTTTCCAGTGGCTGGCAGTCTTGGCCAGGCGCTGGCGCATGTCATCAATGTTGGCGGCCAGTTGCAGGGTCAACAAACGGTAACCGTCCAGCGCGTTGACCACCGGCACTTCAAAGGTCTGCTCGTGGGGCGTCGTGTTGCTCGGCCGCTCCAGCCGTTCGGTCACTCCAGACTTCAAGGCCCGCGCCATGCCGATCAACTGCACCCGTATCTGTCGATGCTCGCTCTTCAACGCCACCTGCATCCGTGCCAGAGCCTCCTTGTCCCGTGGATCGGGCCGGGTGTTGCCGAGGATCTCCAGGGTGCTGATGCACATGCGCAGGTGCCGCTGGATGATGTCCAGCTCGGTCATGGAAATCCGCACTTCCTTGGACACCGACGGCATCAGCGAACGCAGTTGCAGCATGGCGGCGTTAAGCCGATTGAGCAGCTTGAGGTGTTCATCATCGGTCACCGACTGGCCGCTGATGATCCGGCTGTAAATCGCCGCGCAATCGCGCAAGGCACTGGCCAGGTTGTAGCGCCAGGAATACACCGCATACAACGGCAGGGCGAAGGAAAACGCCAGGGCCAGGACGATGCCGATCAGGATGTCCACCGTGCGCCACAACCCATCCGACAGCGGGTTGTCACCATGGCCGGCGACGATAAACACGGTGATCGCCGACAGCAGTGCGATGTACCCGCCCTTGCCGATGGCGTGATAGGAAAAGAACCCGCACACCACCGACATCAGCAGATAGGTCAGCAGCGGCTGGCCCAGGTACGTCTCCTGCACCACCAGCAGCAAGCCGACGCTGGCCCCGATCAACGTACCGTAGGCACGCTCGACGGCTTTCTTGCCGATATTGCCATGGTGCTGCAAACCGCCGATCACGATCAGCATCGTCACCGAGGCCCATTCACCGTGGGGCAGGTTGATGCCGGTGGTGAGCAGGATCGTGGCGAGCAACCCAATGGAAACGCGTACCGCGTGGATCAACTTGGCATGACGGTAGCGCCGGTACGGGTCCAATAGCGGACGCAGCAAGCGGCGGGCGAAGAGGGGCAAGTGCAATGAAAACGGTCTCAAGGTGGCCTCGGTCGAACAGGCGCCGTCGACTCAGGGTGGGAGCTGGCTTGCCTGCGATAGCGGTGTCACAGCCAACATCACTGTTGGAGGTGAGTCCGTCATCGCAGGCAAGCCAGCTCCCACAGGCGTTCGGCGACCTATTTCAGGGTTTAGAAAATATAGTCAGTGGTCAAAAAGCTCGACGTCCGCTCCTGCAAAATGTCGCTCACCAGTTCCTTGTTGCTCGCCTGGAACTTGGTCGCCACCAGGGTACGGATCGAAAACACCCGCAACGCGTCATGTACCGACAGCGTGCCCTCGGCCGAGTTCTTGCGCCCGTTGAACGGGAAGCTGTCCGGCCCGCGCTGGCACTGGGCGTTGATATTGATCCGGCCCACCTGGTTGGCGAACGCATCCACCAGCCGCCCGACTTCACCCGGGCTGGTGCCGAAGATGCTCAGTTGCTGGCCGAAGTCCGATTCCAGCACGTAGTCGATCACCGTCTCCAGGTCGCGGTAAGGCACGATCGGCACCACCGGGCCGAATTGCTCTTCGTGGTACACGCGCATCTGCGGGTTCACCGGGTACAGCACCGCCGGGTAGAAGAACGAGCCACGGCTGGCGCCGCCATTCTCGTTCACCACCTTGGCGCCGTGAGCCAGCGCGTCGGTCACCAGGCCGCCGAGGTAGTCGACCTTGCCTTGCTCGGGCAGCGGCGTCAGCGACACACCGTCTTCCCACGGCATGCCGGGCTTGAGGGTGGCCAGCTTGTGGTTGAATTTCTCGATAAAACTGTCGACCACATCCTCGTGCACAAACAGGATCTTCAGTGCGGTACAACGCTGGCCGTTGAACGACAGGGAGCCGGTCACCGCTTCGCTGACCGCATTGTCCAGGTCGACCTGTGGCAGCACGATCCCGGGGTTCTTCGCGTCCAGGCCCAGCGCCGCGCGTAGACGGTGCGGTTTTGGGTGCAGCTTCTTCAAATCGCTGGCGGCCTTGTTGGTGCCGATAAACGCAAAGATATCGATCTTGCCGCTGGCCATCAGCGCGCTGACGGTCTCGCGGCCGCTGCCGTAGATCACGTTGATTACGCCGGCGGGGAAGCTGTCGCGGAACGCCTCCAGCAACGGGCGAATCAGCAATACGCCGAGCTTGGCCGGCTTGAATACCACGGTGTTGCCCATGATTAGCGCCGGGATCAGCGTGGTGAAGGTCTCGTTCAGCGGGTAGTTGTAAGGGCCCATGCACAACGCAACGCCCAGCGGTACGCGGCGGATTTGCCCGAGGGTGTCCTGTTCCAGCTCGAAGCGGCTGGAGCGGCGATCGAGTTCCTTGAGGGCGTTGATGGTGTCGGTGATGTAGTCGCAGGTGCGGTCGAATTCTTTCTGCGAGTCCTTGAGGTTCTTGCCGATCTCCCACATCAACAGCTTCACCACCGCGTCGCGCTGTTCACGCATGCGCCGCAAAAAGGCCTCGACGTGCTGGATGCGATCTACCACGCGCATGGTCGGCCAGGCGCCCTGGCCACGGTCGTAAGCGGCCACGGCGGCGTCGAGGGCCGTCAGGGCAGTGTCGGCGTCCAGCAGCGGGGTGCTGCCGATGATTACCGGCGTGTCACCGTCGGCGCCGCGCAATTGCACCGGGCTGCGTACCTCGGCCAAGGGGCCGTGCCACACATGCAACTGGCCGCCTACCAGGTAATCACGTTGTTCAATGGGCGCTGCGAGCCGGAATTGCTCGGGAATCTCGGCGGCAGTGGGAAACAGCTGGGCGAGCAGGTTGTCGGTGGTCATGTCGCTACCCCTGGAGTGGTTGCAAAACGTGACTAGAGATTCACCCATCAACCGCCCGTGTGGCAAGGGCTAGACGCATTACGTCCAGATATGGCCCGCCAACAGGCCGCCGAACAGCGCCACCCCCAGCGCCGCGCCCACCTGTCGGGCGGCGTTGAGGGTTCCGGCGGCGATGCCGGCGCGGTGCTTGTCCACGGCGCCCATCAAGGCGCTGGTGGCGGCGTGGGTGATCACCCCGGCGGCCAGGCTGCCCAGGCTCACCAGTGGCGGCGCAACAGTGCCTGGACTGGACCGAGCGCACCCATCACCTGGCCGGGCCGTTGGGCGTACACCTGCTGAATGCCCTGTGCGAGGCCGACTGGCTGCGCCGCTCGAAAAACTCCCGTGCGGTGCTGGTCACACCCAAAGGCTGGGCGCAACTCAAGGCGCAACTGAACCTCGACCCGCGAACCCTGGAAAACCTTGAGCACAACCCGGCACTGGCCGGTTAAACTGCGCGGCTTTCTTGAAGGAGTTCACATGAGTCAGTACCAGCCGGGCATTCTTGCCGCACCGGTGCCGTTGCAGGCACGCCATCTGTTTTTTGCCATTGAGTCCCTGGAGGCTGTACCTGCCGCACTGGATGCGCTGGTGCAGTTGGCAGACGCGAATGCAGTGGTCGGTTTCGGTGAGCCGCTGGTCAATGCCCTTGGCGCCCGGGTTGACGGGTTGCGGGCGTTCCCTCACGTGAGCGGGCCGGGGGCGGAGAATCCGTCGACCCAGCAGGCGTTGTGGGTCTGGCTGCATGGTGTGGATCGCGGTGAGTTGCTGTTGCGCAGCCGCGCGTTTGAGAAGGCCCTGGCGCCGGGGTTTGCCTTGGTTCAGATGACCGAGGGTTTTCGCTACAAGACCGGGTTTGATCTGACCGATTATGAGGATGGCACTGAGAATCCCCATGACGATGCGGCGGTTGAGGCGGCGGTGGCGGAGGGTGGGGCGAGCTTTGCGGCGATCCAGCAGTGGCAGCATGACCTGGATGGGTTTGCGGCCTTGCCGGCCCTGGAGCGGGATCACATCATCGGTCGCCGCCATGGTGATAACGAGGAGCTGGAGGATGCGCCGGAGTCGGCGCACACCAAGCGTACGGCTCAGGAGAGTTTTACCCCTGAGGCGTTTGTGGTGCGCCGGTCGATGCCTTGGGCCGAGAATGGGCAGGCGGGGTTGATGTTCCTGGCGTTTGGGCATTCGTTTGATGCGTTTGAAGCGCAGTTGCGGCGGATGAGTGGGCTTGAGGATGGGATTGTTGATGGGTTGTATCGCATCAGCACGCCGTTGACTGGGGGGTACTACTGGTGTCCGCCGGTGCTTGAAGGGCGGTTGGATTTGAGTTTGGTTTTTTCAGGGTGAGTACATATCCGTTATTTAGGTAACGGCGGCTTATGGTTTCGCTCTTACAGCGACTCACTTTGGAAGAGCCCCAAAGTAAGCAAAGGGCTCTGCCCCGCCTGTCGGCGCCTCGCTATGGCTCGGCGTTCCCTCACTCCGGCATTGCTCCGCGGGCCGCCGCGACGGGGCGTCCCTGCCCCGTCGCGGCTAAACCGGCGTCCTGCCGGTTTACCCGCTCCTCAATCCCTGCGTTCGGCCTCGGGCTTATTGGGGCAGTCAGAGCCAGATCAAGATCAAAAGCAAGAGCACAGCGGCCTACAGGCCGGCTTGAGTGGTAGAAGCCAGAGCAAAAGCCAAAGCGAAA
>NZ_JARIXR010000037.1:0-49893 GCF_029269205.1 Pseudomonas sp. 1912-s
GCGGCCTCTACAAAGGACGTAGACGGATATGGGGTGGTCGAGCTGAGGTGCGAAGTGTCCTTTACATGGCTGTCTTGTCCTCGAAGAGCCATAACCCGGTGATCGAGAGGTTTTACAACCAYCTGCTTGCTGCAGGGAAGACGAAGAAAGTAGCGCTGGTGGCATGCATGAGAAAGTTGCTGACGATCCTGAATGCGATGGTGCGCGATCAAAAGCATTTCGCTGAAATGGCTTGAATTTCGACACGGTTGCTCACTCCGGTACTACTCCGCGGGCCGCCGCGACGGGGCGTCCCTGCCCCGTCGCGGCTAAACCGGCGTCCTGCCGGTTTACCCGCTCCGCACCACCTGCGTTCGGCCAGCGTGGTTTAACGGGGCGCCTAAGATCAAGATCAAAAGCAGATCAAGAGCACAGCGGCCTACAGGCCGGCTTGAGTGGTGTGAAGCAAAGGCAAAATCAAAATCTAAAGCCAGAGCGGGCACGGTCCAAATGTAGGAGCTGGCTTGCCGGCGATGGTCGTTAACGATGACGTTGGCGTCCTGAATGAACGCGGCGCTCTCAGGATTTTCGCCGGCAAGCCGGCTCCTACAGAAAAGCGGCTCTGCTTTTGCTCTGGATCTGGCTTCTACCACTCAAGCCGGCCTGTAGGCCGCTGTGCTCTTGCTTTTGATCTTGATCTGACTGCCCCAATAAGCCCGAGGCCGAACGCAGGTGGTGCGGAGCGGGTAAACCGGCAGGACGCCGGTTTAGCCGCGCTGGGCCAAGGATGGCCCATCGCGGCGGCCCGCGGAGCAGCGCCGGAGTGAGGGAACGCCGAGCCACAGCGAGGCGCCGACAGGCGGGGCAGAGCCCTTTGCTTACTTTGGGGCTTTTCCAAAGTGAGTCGCTGTAAGAGCGAAACCCATAGCGGCCGTTACCGAAGAAACGGATATGTACCCCGTCAGCTGTACATATCTCCTCCCCCCACCCCACCTACGCAACTATTGGTTACAAGTTGGTGATAACCTCACTTTCCCCCCACCCAGACCTGTCTCCCCGATGCCCAGTGAACCCGCGCTGCTGTTACGTCACCACCGCCCTTTCATCGCGTTCTGGCTGGCGCGGATCTTCACCGCCAGCGGCTTCCAGATGCTCACCGTGGCCATCGGCTGGAACCTCTATCAACTGACCGGCAACGTGCTGGACCTGGGTCTGGTCGGCCTGGTGGAGTTCGTACCACGGGTGCTGTTCATGCTGCACACCGGCCATGTGGCCGACCGCTACGAACGGCGCAAGGTCGCGGCCATCTGCCAGACCGTACAGGCCTTGATCGCACTGTCCCTGGCGATCGGCGGACTGACCGGCAACGTCACCCGCGAGATGATTTTTATCCTGGCGTTCCTGCTAGGCGCTGCGCGCTCGTTTGAAATGCCCACCACCCAGGCCATGCTGCCGAGCATCGTGCCGACCGCACTGTTTCCCCGCGCCGTGGCGTCGTCGCAATCGGCCCAGCAATTGGCAACCATCGTGGCGCCGGCCCTGGGCGGTTTGCTCTATGCCTTTGGCAGTGTCTGGGTGTATGGCCCGACCGTGGCGCTGTACCTGATCGCCTGCGTGCTGACCCTGAACCTGCCGGCACGGCAGACGCCGTTGAACAAGGCCAAGGCGACCATGGACTCGTTGCTGGCCGGGATTCGCTTTATTCGCAGCCGGCCCGACATCCTCGGGGCGATTTCCCTGGACCTGTTTGCCGTACTGCTGGGCGGTGCCACGGCCCTGCTGCCGGTGTTTGCCAAGGACATTCTGCTGACCGGGCCGTGGGGGCTCGGGCTGCTGCGCTCGGCACCGGCGGTCGGGGCGCTGGTCATGTCCTTGTGGCTCGCGCGATTTGCGGTAGACCGGCATGTGGGGCGGATCATGTTTACGGCGGTTGGGGTGTTTGGCGTGGCGACCATTGCGTTCGGCCTGTCGACCTCGTTCTGGTTCTCCCTGGCGGTGCTGGTGGTATTGGGCGCAGCCGACATGATCAGCATGGTGATCCGTGCTTCGTTCGTACAGCTGGAAACCCCCGATGAAATGCGCGGCCGGGTGAGTGCGGTGAACGGGCTGTTTATCGGCGCGTCGAATCAGCTGGGCGAGTTCGAGTCAGGGATCACTGCCCACTGGTTCGGCACCGTACCCGCCGTGGTCATGGGCGGGATTGGTACGCTGGTGGTGACCGGGGTCTGGATCAAACTGTTCCCGACCCTGGCCAACCGCGACCGCATGCATGTGCCGGCGCAAGACACCAAGGTTTAGAACACCTTGTCGAGGGTGACGGGAAAGTCCCGCACCCGCTTGCCGGTGGCGTGATACACCGCGTTGGCCACCGCCGCCGCCACCCCGACTATCCCGATCTCGCCAACGCCCTTGGAACCCAGGGCGTTGACGATTTCGTCGTGTTCTTCGACAAACAGCACGTCAATCTCGCCGATGTCCGCGTTTACCGGAATGTGGTACTCGGCCAGGCTGTGGTTCATGTAGCGGCCCAATTGATGATCAATCTGGGTTTCTTCATGCAACGCCATGCCAATCCCCCAGACCACCCCGCCGAGGATCTGGCTGCGAGCCATTTTCGGATTGACCACCCTCCCCGCCGCAATCGCACTGACCACCCGGCTGACCTTGATGGTGCCCAGGTCCTCATCCACCCGCACTTCGACAAACACCGCCGAATGCGTGGCTGAGGCATAGCCTTCGCGTTTCTTGTCGGGCTCGCAATCCACCTGCACTTCCAGCGCCTGCTCGCCGCTGTCCTGCACCAGTTGCGCCAGGGAGATGCGCTGGTCACCGGCATGCAACTGGCCATTTTCGAACCGCGCCGACTCGGAGTCCTTAAAAGCCGGATACGTCTTGCGCGCAATGTCCAACAGCTTGGCATTCAACGCCTCACACGCCTGCTGCACCGCGCTGCCCACCGACGACACGGTAAACGAGCCACCTTGCAACGGCGCCGTCGGCAGTGACGAATCCCCCAGCAGGAATGTGACGTCGCCTACCGAAACACCACTGGCCTGGGCGGCAATTTGAGCCATGACCGTGTAGGTGCCGGTGCCGATATCGGTGGTGGCACTGCTGACCGTGAGTTTGCCGAGGTGGTCGATGCGCGCCTTGGCGCTGGCCTTCATTTGCAGGGCTTCCCACACGCCACCGGCCATGCCCCAACCGATCAACTGGCGACCATCACGCATGCTTCGCGGTTCCGGGTTGCGCTGGCTCCAACCGAACCGTTCGGCACCTTCGCTGTAGCATTCGCGCAAGGCCTTGCTGGACCAGGGCTTGTCTTCATTCTGATTGCGCTCGGCATAGTTGATCAGCCGCAACTGCACCGGGTCGATGCCCAGGGCGCAGGCCAGTTCGTCCATGGCGCACTCCAGGCCGATCACCCCAAGCGCCGCGCCGGGGGCGCGCATGTCCAACGGTGTGAACACATCCAGCGGCACCAGCTTGTAGGTCAACAGCACGTTGTCGCAGTGATAGAGCATGCCGCTCCATTCCACCACGTGTTCGCTGAAGTCTTCGAAGCGCGAGGTCTGGCCGATGGCGGTGTGCCCCAGCGCGAGCAAGCGACCATTGGCGGCAGCGCCCAGCTGCAAGCGTTGCAAGGTGCGCGGGCGGTAGCCGAAGGTGAACATCTGTTGGCGCGTGAGGGTGACGCGTACTGAGCGCTTCAACGCCAGGGACGCCATGACTGCCAATGGCAGTTGGTACTGCGGACGCAAGCCGGAACCAAACGCGCCGCCGACGAACGCGGCAAAGATCCGTACCTGGCTTTTGTCCAGGCCGAAGACTTTCTGCACGTAGGCCTGGCAGTTCTGCGGGCCCTGGGTTTTGTCGTGGATATGCAGGGTGCCGTCCGGCTGATACAGCACGGTACTGGCGTGGGGCTCCATCGGGTTATGGTGTTCGATGGGCGTGCTGTAGTGCAGATCCAGGCAGGTGGCGGCACCGGTCCATTCGGCCTGGAAGTTGCCGCGCGGCTTGGGCGGTGTTTGCGGCGACGGGTGCGCCTGGTCCTGCAAGGCCAGCAGGTCGGTCTCGGAGGGCTCGACGGCGTATTCGATCTCCACCAGGGAGCCGGCGTGGCGCGCCAGCTCCAGGTTATCGGCAATCACCAACGCCAGGGGCTGGCCGCTGTAGAGCACACGGTCGTTATACAGCGGGCGAAACGGCGAGCCGTCGGCGGCATCGGCGTCGGCGTAGCTGTCATCGTAGCTCGCCAGTTTCGGGCGGTTGAGGTGATCGAGCACCATCACCACACCGGGCAGCGCCAGGGCTTTGGACGCATCAATGCGAATGACGCGCCCCTTGGCGATGGTGCTCGACACCACGCTGCCGTGCAGCAGTCCATCTTCGGGAAACTCACCGGCATAACGCGCTTGCCCGGTGACCTTGAGCAGACCGTCCACCCGGTCCAACGGTTTGCCGATCGCGCTCATGACGTGGCTCCTGCAACAGCGGCATCGCTCAGGGCGCGAATGATCGCGCGGCGGGCCAGTTTGATCTTGAAGCCGTTGTGCTCCAAGGGCTCGGCGTCCAGCAGCAGGGCTTCGGCGGCGGCGCTGAAGGTTTCGCGGCTGACGGCCTGGCCGATCAGCGCCGCTTCAACCGCGCGGTCGCGCCAGGGTTTGTGGGCGACGCCGCCCAGGGCCAGCCGGGCGTCGACGATCACATCGCCGTCCAATTCCAGCGCAGCCGCAACCGACACCAGCGCGAACGCATAGGACGCCCGGTCGCGGATTTTCAGGTAGTGGCTGTGGGCAGCCAGGTGGTCGGCCGGTAACTCGATCGCGATGATCAGTTCGTCGTCGGCCAACTGGTTATCCCGCTCGGGCGCGTCGCCCGGCAAGCGGTGGAAATCGGCAAACTCGATGACCCGTGCACCGCCACGACCTTGCACATGCACCCGGGCATCCAGGGCAGCCAGGGCCACGCACATGTCCGAGGGATGGGTGGCGACGCACTGGTCGCTGGCCCCGAGGATCGCGTGGATGCGGTTCAAACCGACCCGCGCCGGGCAACCACTGCCGGGCTCGCGCTTGTTGCAGGGCACGGCGGCGTCATAGAAGTAGTAGCAACGGGTGCGCTGCAACAGGTTGCCGCCGGTGCTGGCCATGTTGCGCAATTGCGGTGAGGCACCGGCAAGGATGGCCTGGGACAGCAGCGGGTAGCGCTCCTCGATCAAGGGGTGCCAGGCCAGGTCGGCGTTGCTCACCAGGGCGCCGATCATCAAGCCGCCCTCAGTGGTTTCTTCAACGTCGCGAAGCGGCAGGCCGGTGATATCGATCAGGTGTTCGGGGCGGCTGATGTTTTCTTTCATCAGGTCCAGCAGGTTGGTACCACCGGCGATAAAACGCGACGCCGGGCTGACCAGGTGCACCGCCTCCTGCACGTCGGCCGGCTTGCTGTAGTGGAAGGGATTCATTGCTCACCTCCCTGCGTGCGGCACGCGGGCAAGGCTTCTTCAATGGCGTCGCGGATGTTGTTGTAGGCGCCGCACCGGCACAGGTTGCCGCTCATCAGTTCCTGGATTTGCGCGGTGTCGTGGGCGCGGCCTTCGCGGGCCAGGCCCACCGCCGAGCAAATCTGCCCCGGGGTGCAGTAGCCGCACTGGAAAGCGTCGTGCTTGATAAACGCCTGCTGCATCGGGTGCAGGTCTTCGCCCGAGGCCAGGCCTTCAATGGTGGTCAACTCGGCGCCGTCGCACATCACCGCCAGGGTCAGGCAGGCGTTCACCCGCTTACCGTTGAGCAACACCGTGCAGGCGCCGCACTGGCCGTGGTCGCAGCCCTTCTTGGTGCCGGTCAGGTCCAGTTGCTCGCGCAGCAGGTCCAACAGGGTGGTCCAGGGCAATACGTCCAACTGAAGGTCTTGGCGATTGAGGGTCAGGCGTATCGGATGGCTGACGAACGGCTTGGCCGCCGCGCCGTTGGGGGTCGCGCTCATAAACACCTCACGGATTGGTGTGCAATCGCGGCGTTCAGGGAAGTCGCCGTCTTAGCGGTACGACTTCCCGGGGTTATGAGCGTTCAAGGCAATTGATGGGTGGTGATCAGCGAATGCTGAGGGTGGTGACCAGTTGGTTGCGCGGCGGGTTGATCGACGTGTTGCTGTACTGGAACGTGCCGCCGGCTTCGATATCCAGCTGGAACGTATAGATGTAGCCCATCAACGTGCCGGCGCCGCTGCACGCCTGGCTGATGGCGCCGACCTGGCAGATGGCGGTGCTGCTGCCGGACACCGGCGCGCCATCGAAAAACGCCTGGGAGCTGTTGCCCAGGCCGACTTCCATCACATACACGAAGGTTTGCCCGCGGTGCGTGCACATCTGGGTGCTGGCCGCCCGCTCAGGGATGGTTTCAGTGCAAGTGGCCGACTGCACCTTGAACACCCGCACCTCGCTCAACGCCGGTGCAGGCGCGCCCCACGCCGGTGCTGCGCCGAGCCACAGGCCGATACAACCGAACAGAGCTAGACTCCAGGCGCTGGCTTTTTTCATGCTGTCGATGACCCTGTAATAAACGTCGGCGCAGTATGCCTCAAGGCCATGATCAAGCCTATGCGCCACTGGCCCTCGGCTGCTGGTATGATGCGCCGCTTTTTCCGATCCTCTCTGGAACCACAGGCGCTTGGCGCAGTTTGTGCTTTGACTTAGAGGTCAACAAATAACGACGCAAAATAGCGTCACAGGGAGCAGGCATGCTGGAAAAGCTGTTTCAACTCAAGGCACACAATACGAATGTGCGCACCGAGATTCTCGCGGGCGTCACCACCTTCCTGGCCATGGCCTACATCCTGTTCGTCAACCCGAGTATTCTCGGCGAGACCGGCATGGACAAGGGTGCGGTCTTTGTCGCGACTTGCCTGGCGGCCGCCATCGGCTCCACCGTGATGGGCCTGATCGCCAACTACCCGATTGCCCTGGCACCAGGCATGGGCCTCAACGCGTTCTTCACCTACACCGTCGTCCTGCACATGGGCCATACCTGGCAAGTGGCGCTGGGTGCGGTGTTCATCTCGGCGGTGCTGTTCTTCCTGCTGTCGATCTTCCGCATCCGTGAATGGATCATCAACAGCATCCCGTTGCCACTGCGCTCGGCGATTGCGGCGGGTATCGGCCTGTTCCTGGCGCTGATCGCCCTGCACAACGCCGGCATCGTGGTCAGCAACCCGGCCACCATGGTGGGCCTGGGCGACCTGAAACAACCGGCACCGATCCTCGCCACCCTCGGTTTCGCGCTGATCGTTGCGCTGGAAGCCCTGAAAGTGCGCGGCGCGGTGTTGATCGGCATCCTGGTGGTGACCATCGCCTCCATCGCACTGGGCTTTACCCCGTTCGGCGGCGTGATGTCGATGCCGCCTTCGCTGGCCCCGACTTTCCTGCAACTGGACATCAAGGGCGCCCTGGACATCGGTCTGGTGAGCGTGATTTTCGCCTTCCTGTTCGTCGACCTGTTCGACAACTCCGGCACCCTGATCGGCGTCGCCAAGCGCGCAGGCCTGATGGGCAAGGACGGCCACATGCCGAAAATGGGCCGTGCGCTGATCGCCGACAGTACTGCGGCCATGGCCGGCTCTCTGCTGGGCACCTCGACCACCACCAGCTACATCGAATCGGCGGCGGGCGTGAGCGCCGGTGGCCGTACCGGTTTGACCGCCGTCGTGGTCGCCATCCTGTTCCTGCTGGCGCTGTTCTTCTCGCCACTGGCGGCCAGCGTACCGGCCTTCGCCACCGCGCCGGCGCTGCTGTTCGTCGCCGTATTGATGACCTCGGGCCTGGCCGAAATCGACTGGGACGACATCACTGTCGCCGCGCCGGTGGTGATCACCGCCCTGGCGATGCCATTCACTTATTCCATCGCCAACGGCATTGCCTTCGGTTTCATCGCCTGGACCGCCATCAAGCTGCTTTCGGGCCGCTACCGTGAGCTGAACCCGGCGCTGGTGATCCTGTCGATTCTGTTTGTGATCAAGCTGGGCTGGTTCAACGCATGACTTTTGACGCCGCAAGCTACACCGTTCAACTGCAAGACAAGGTCACGCGCTTGCGTGACCTGCTGGCGCCGTTCGACGCGCCAGAGCCGCAGGTTTTCGACTCGCCCTTGCAGAACTTCCGCCTGCGGGCGGAGTTCCGCCTGTGGCGTGAAGGGGGTGAACGTCACTACGCGATGTTTTCCCAGGACGACAAGCGCACGCCGATCCTCATCGAAGAATTCCCGATTGCCAGCCTGCGCATCAACCAGTTGATGCCGCAGCTCAAGGCCGCCTGGCAAGCCAGCGCCGCCCTGAGCCACAAGCTGTTCCAGGTGGAGTTCCTCACCACCCTGGCCGGCGACGCGATGATCACCCTGTGCTATCACCGCCCGCTGGACGAGCATTGGCACACCGCCGCGAACAAGCTGGCGGCTGATTTGAACGTGAGCATCATCGGCCGCTCCAAGGGCAAGCGTGACGTGATCGGCCGCGATTACGTGGTCGAGAAACTCGATGTCGGCGGTCGCACCTTCAGCTATCGCCAGCCGGAAGGCGCGTTCACCCAGCCCAACGGCACGGTGAACCAGAAGATGCTCAACTGGGCATTCGAAGCCCTGGGCGATCGCAGTGATGACCTGCTGGAGCTGTACTGCGGCAACGGCAACTTCACCCTGCCCCTGGCCACCCGCGTACGCAAAGTGCTCGCTACCGAAATCAGCAAGACCTCGGTCAACGCGGCCCTGAGCAACCTCGATGAAAACGCGGTGGATAACGTCACCCTGGTGCGCTTGTCTGCCGAAGAACTGACCGAAGCCTTGAACGAAGTGCGGCCGTTCCGACGCCTGCACGGCATCGACCTCAAGAGCTACGAGTTCGGCAGCGTGTTCGTCGACCCGCCGCGTGCCGGCATGGACCCGGACACCTGCGAGCTGACCCGACGCTTCGAGAACATCCTGTACATCTCCTGTAACCCGGAGACGTTGGCGGCGAACATTGCGCAACTGCATGACACACACCGGATTACCCAGTGCGCGATGTTTGACCAGTTCCCGTGGACGCACCACATGGAATCGGGTGTGTTGCTGACTCGGCGGTAAGTCCCCAGGACACCGAAAATATCCCATGTGGGAGCTGGCCGGCTCTCACATGGGATCCTCATGTATCAGTGGAATCACCGTCCTCCAGCACCTCCTTGCGTGGCCGGCCGCCCTTCTTGCCATTGGCTCGGGCGGCCGCAGATTTGGCGGCGCTGCTCTTGCGACCGTTGCTGGAGGCGACCAGGTTTGTAGCCAGGGCCATTAACGGCTGGCTGGTGGCGATAAGGCCCGTGATGGAGACATCCAGGTCCTGACCCTCACAGCAAAGCGCCTTTCCGCCAAAACCCACCTCCAACTGCTGGAAATCCTGCAAGGTAAACCCTTTGAACTCCGGCAGCCCCGCCACCGGCAACAGGATCCGACTGCCGTCGCTGAAGCCAATGGAAATGCTGTCATTCTCATACCGCACATTGCTGGCGTTGGCGTACAAACGCTTCGACCTGCGTCCCCGGTCGATGGCCTTATCGATATCGGCCTCGGTAATCGGTACATACGGTAAAACCTTGGCCTTTACGATTTTTTTCATAAATCGATCTCCACAAAACCCGGTGCCCTGACCAGATTCAAAATTGTTTTCTGCCCCACGACATCGTGCCGGGCACGTGCGATCACATAGACACCGCGCTGAATGATCAACCCAGGCAACACCTCGCTGGCTTCCCAATCCCAGGAGTGATTCTCCAGACAAACCGTTTGCAGTTTTTCCCACCAGATCCGGCGTGCCCGCGCCAGGTAATGCGGTTGCATCAAGGTGTAGCGAATTCCTTCAAGAATCGACATCGATGGCCGGCGCCGTTCGGGGTCTACGTCCCACAACGCCACATGCCCATCCAGAAAGCTGAAACGAAACCGCGCATCCCATTCCTTGCCCGCCACATGCACATGAGGCGGGCAATGCTCATCCCTGAGAAACACCGCAATCACACATCCTTTGTAAGTGCCTACTTTCATCGTAACCCATCCGTTAGGTTATTTTCCGTCAGGTAACACTTTTCCTCATGCACCCGACAACCGGCTCCATGCCCCGAAGCTGTTTCACAGATTAGTAACCACGAACAACCCGTCGAATGCCGGGTTGTAACCACTCATGCCGATGGCTGGAAATACCCCGCCAACGCTCGCAGGTCCTGCTCGTTCAGCAACCCGGCGAAATACTTCAGCTGTATCCGCGCCAGCAGGTACGCATGCCGTGCATCCGCCAGGTCGCGGCGGGCCGTGAACAGTTGCTGCTCAGCGTCCAGCACGTCGAGGTTGACGCGCTCACCGCCGGCCACACTTTTTTTGGTCGCCGTCACCAAGGCCGTGGCCGAGCTGACCGCCATTTCATACGCCCGCACTTTGGCCGCGCCGCTGGTGTTGAGGTTGAATTGCTTGCGCAGTTCGATCAACGTTCTGGCGGTTTGCGCGTCCAGCTCGTATTGGGCCTGGGACAGTTGATTGGCGGCCTGGCGCGTCGACGCCGACACCGAGCCACCGGCGAACAGCGGCAGGCTGACCTGGATCCCGACGCTGTTGGTGTCGTATTTCTGGTTGTAGCTGCTTTCCGAATCCGAGCTGGTCTGGCGGCTGCTCGCATACAGGCTGACCTTGGGCATGTGCCCGGCGCGCTTGCGCTCCACTTCGTATTCGGCGACGTCCAGCGCGTGGTGCTGGGATTTGAGCTCCGGGTTGTTGGCCATCGCCATTTCCCGCCAGGTCTCGAAACGGTTGGGCTCCAGCGGCGGGATCTCGAACTGGCGAGTCAGCGGCGCCAACTCGTCTATCTGCAACGGCTGGCCAACAATCGCTTCCAGCTCGCGCAAGGCTGCGTCCTGGGTGTCCTGGGATTCGATCTCTTCGGCCTGGGCCAGGCTCAGGCGTGCCTGGGTTTCCAGCACATCGGTGCGGGTGCCCTCGCCGCCCTTGAGCAGCCGTTCATTGAGTTGCAGGCGCTCGGCGTACGCGCGTTTCTGGGCGCGGCTCAGCTCGATCCGCTCCTGGGCCAGCAACGCCTGGCTGTAGGCGCTCAACACCCGCACGGCCAGTTCCTGGCTCTTGCTGCGAAAGCGTTCATCGGCAAACAGCGCCTGCGCCGCACCCTGGCGATAGCGCGCATAGGCTTCGTAATCAAGCAGCGGTTGTTGCAGGGTCAGGGTCGAGGCATAGCTGCGGTAATCGCGGTCGCTGGTGACGTTGCCCACCGCCGTCGACTGGGTGACTTCGGATTCATTGCGCGAGTTGTTGTAACTCCAGGACAGGTTCGGCAACAGCCCGGCGCGTCCGATGATGCGGTTTTCCTCGCCGGCCTCGCGCTCCTGGATTGCCGCCTGAAACGTCGGGTCGTTGCGCAGGGCCAAGTCATAGGCGTCGAGCAATCCCAGCGCCTGGACCGATCCACTGCAGGCACAACACAGACCGAATAACAGCGCCTTCATTCTTCCACCAACGCCATGTGAGTCCGATCCAGCAAGGGTTTGAACAGGTAGTTGAGCATCGAGCGCTCACCGGTTTTGACGAACGCTTCCACCGGCATGCCCGGGCGAATCTGCAAGCCGTCGAGCTGGCGCATGCCGGCTGCGCTGACCTGGGCGCGCAAGGTGTAATACGGCTCATCGGTGCGCTCGTCGACCTGGCGGTCGGCCGACACCAGCGTCACTTCACCGGCAATGCGTGGGGTGGTGCTCTGGTTGAACGCCGAGAACAGCAACTCCACCGGCAAGCCCGGGTGCACCTTGTCGACCATCTGCACCGGCACCCGCGCTTCCACCAGCAGTGGTTCGCCCTGGGGCACGATGTCCATCAGCGCCTGGCCGGGCTTGATCACGCCGCCTTCGGTGTACACGTCCAGCCCCACCACCACGCCAGCCGCCGGCGCGCGCACCAGGCTGTTGGCCAGTTCGAATTCGGCCGAGGCCAGCCGGTTGCGCAAGTCGTCGCTGCGGGTGCGGGTTTCGGCCAGTTGGCCGCGCAGGTCTTTCTGGAAGTCTTCGCCGAGCTGGCGGATGCGCAGGCGCAGTTCAAGGACTTGCCGTTGCAACTGGCCGATGCGGCCGAAATCCTCGGCAATCGCACCGTCGAGCTGGGCATACAGCCGTTCATTTTCCAGCAGCCGATTGCGCGGGATGTAGCCGTCCCGCGCCAGCTCGCGCAGGCCTTGCAGTTGTTCATTCATCGCGGTGCGTTGCAGCACTTTGCTGGCCTGGGATTCGCGGGTGCCGCGCAATTGTGCCTCGGCCCCGGCGATGGTTTCCCGCAGGCCTTGCTGCTCCGTGGCCAGGGCCTGGGCCCGACTGCTGAACAGTTGCCGTTGCAGGCTCAAGGTGGTGGCGGCCTCAGGCTCGTTCAGCAGTTCGGGGCCGAAGACGATGGCCGACAAGCCTTCGCTCTCGGCACTCAAGCGCGCTTCGCTGGCCTGGGACGCAATGAACTGGCTGCGCAAAGACTGCATCTGCCCGCGCAACGGGGTTTCCTTCAGGCGGATCAATACCTGGCCGGCGCTCACCACCTCGCCATCGCGCACCTCGATCCGCTCGACGATCCCGCCCGCCGGGTGCTGCACCGTCTTGCGGTGCCCCGATACCATGACCTTGCCGGACACCGCCACGCCCTTGTCCAACGGCGCCAGCGCGGCCCAGCCGAGGAACCCGGCAAACCCGCCGAGCACCAGCAACCAGCCCAGGCGGGCGTATTTTTTATCGTCCAGCGCCAGCACGTTGTTCACCGGCGGCACGCTGTTGTCCGTCACAAGCACAGGTCGGCTCATGCTTTTTTTCCTTCACCGAGGCGGTAGCTCATGCTCATCGCCGACACCGGTTTGGGTGGCGCGGCCGCCGGTTTCTGCGTGGCCTCCAACACCCGCGCCGTGGGCCCGAACGCCTGCAACTGGCCGTCCCGCAGGATAAGCAGTTGGTCCGTCAACGCCAGCACAGGGGTCTTGTGGGTGATCAGCACCAGCGTGCGACGCTGCGCCTTGAGCAAGGTGATGGCATGGAGCAAGGCCTGCTCGCCGGCCTCATCGAGATTGGAATTGGGCTCATCCAGTACGATCAGCGCAGGCAAGCCGTACAGCGCCCGCGCCAGCGCGACACGTTGCTTCTGCCCGCCGGACAACCCGGCACCGCCCTCCCCCAGTTGGGTGTCGTAGCCTTGGGGCAACTGCAGGATCAGTTGATGCACGCCGGCCATTTGCGCGGCAGCGAGCACCTTGTCCGAATCCACGGAGTCGAAACGCGCGATGTTGTCGGCAATGCTGCCGGCGAACAGCTGGATGTCCTGGGGCAGATACCCAATGTGCGGGCCGAGTTGTTGCTTGTCCCATTGCGCCAGGTCCGCGCCGTCCAGCCGCACCTTGCCGGCCATCGGCGACCAGGCCCCCACCAGCAACCGCGCCAGGGTCGACTTGCCGCAACCGGAAGGACCGATCACGCCCAGCACGTCACCGGCAGGCAGGCTGAACCCGAGGTTGGCCAACGCGGGCCGTCGACTGCCGGGCGCACACGCGCTTACCTGCTCGACCGTCAACTGGCCGCTGGGCGCCGGCAAGCTCATGCGCTCGGTGCGCGCCGGGTTGGCCGCCAGCATCAGGGTCAAACGCTCATAGGCCAGGCGCGCCGAACTCCACTGTTTCCACACGCCGATCAGTTGGTCGATAGGGCTCAGTACCCGCCCCATCAGGATCGAGCCGGCGATCATCATGCCCGGCGTAATCGCCCCCTGCACCGCCAGCAATGCGCCCAAACCGAGGACCAATGACTGCAACGCCAGGCGCACGCCCTTGGACCAGGCACTGATGGCGGCGGTCTTTTCACTGGCCAGGTTCTGCGCCGCCAGAAAGGCCTGGTGCTGGGCAAACCAGCGCGCACGCAGGGTTGCCAGCATGCCCATGGCTTCGATGGCTTCGGCATTGCGCAGGTTGGCCGTGGCCTGCTGGCTGGCGCTGATCGACAGCTGATTGGCCTGGGTCAACGGTGCCTGGCAGATGTGCTGGTTGGCCCACGCCAGCGCCATCAGCATCAGCGCACCGGTCAGCGCCAGGACGCCGAGCCAGGGGTGGAACAGGAAGATCACCAGCAAGTACACCGGAAACCACGGCGCATCAAAAAACGCGAACAGCGCCTGGCCGGTGGCGAACTGGCGCAAGGTCGTCAGGTCGCTCAACGCCTGCCCTGCCGCCTGGGTGCCGCCCTTGAGTTGCGCCTCGAACGCGGCGTCGTACACCCGCTGGTTCAGGCGCATGTCCATCTGTGTGCCAAGGCGAATCACCACCTGGCTGCGCACCCACTCCAGCGCGCCCATCAAGCCGAACAAGCCAAGGATCATCAGCGTCAGCATCAACAGGGTCATCGGGTTGCCGGAGGCCAGCACCCGGTCGTAGACCTGCAACATGTACAGCGCCGGGGCCAGCATCAACAGGTTGATCACTGCCGAAAACAGGCCAATGTTGAGGAAGCCACTTTTATAGGCCGTGAGAGCGGCCAGGGTTTCGTTGCCGGCATGGCGCATCGAGGGATTCTCATGGGGGAAATCGGGAAGCGCCGCCCGCGTTTGACACGCCGCGCGCCGCTCCGCAGAATTTGTCACCGCCGTCGCCCTGGCCTTCGAAACTCACGGCGACGACGGGGTTTACGCAGCGAATGGGAGAGCGATCTTCCATTCGCTTTTTTCATTGCGCAGCAAAAATCAGGCAGCGAGTGCCCAGTCCTGTGCAACGTCCTGCACGCCTACCAGGGCGACGTCGGTGGTGGTTGCCGTAGCGTGTGCTGCCAGGCCGGCCGAGATCTCGTCGAAGGTGTTGGCGGTGGACAGGCCGAAGTCGTCCAGCAGGTTGTTGAGCACGGTTTCCAGTGCCGAGGTGTTGCCTTGCATCAGGCTGTAGATCACGTTCTGAACGTCGTTGCCGACGCGGCCTGCACCTTGTGCCGCGCTCAGGTCGAGGCCGTTGAAAGCCACTTTGAACGCATCGAGGGTGAAGTCGCTGCCATTGCCGCCGCCCAGGCCGGTGCCCAGTTGAACGTTATCCAGGTTGCCCCACAGGTAGTGGTTTTCGTTGTGGCTGGCTGGCAGCGCCGGGTTGAATACGTAGTGCAGGCCGTTGCTGGTGTTGCTGTCGGCAATGAAGGCGTAGTCGGAATTGTTGGCGCCGTGGGTCGAATACTGGTCGCCGCTCAGGGAGCCGTTGCTGAAGCCGCCGGTGTTGCTGCTGCCGTGACCCGCAGTGTTGAACCCCAGTGCCCAGTCGGTCAGGTAGTCCGAGACGGAGTAAGCACCGAGCGCAGCTTCGTAACTAACAGAAATAGTCATCACTTAACCTCGTTATAAACAACACGATTGATCAGCACGCTCATGCAGCGCACTTTTTGCCCACCCTTGGGCAAAACCGTTGGTTGATAAAGTGCCGTGGCACCTTGATCAGAACTTGTATTCGAGCATCCCGCTCAACGTTCGCCCGCGCGCCAGGCTCAGGTTATTGGCATCCCCCATGGCGACGAAGTAGGCCTCATCGGTGGCGTTTTCCAGCGCCAGGGCGATGTTCAATTGGTCGGTCATCCAGTAGCTGGCGTACAGGTCATAGAGGGTGTACTGGGGCCAGAGCGCCTGGTCGATGAAGTCATAACCTTGTGAGTCGAGGTTCTCGCCATTGCCTGAGCTGTAGCGCACGCGGACGCCCATATCGAGTCGCTTTTCCAGGAAGCGCGCGCCCAGGGTCAGCGAGCCGCGATCAGCCGGCATATAGGTGGCGTTGCCCATGATCCGGCCACAGCTTTCCTTGTTGTTGGCGACATCGTCGTCCAGCACTTCATACGTGGTCACCGGGCGCAGGCCGATCGTGCCGTTCGGCCGGGTGTAGCGTTCATAGCGTGTGGTGGACGGCCCGTTCTTCTTCGCCCCGCCCATGTAATAGTTCTTCGAGCAGAACTCGTTGCTGCCGATCATGTGGGTGTAACTAAGGTTGGCGTAGGCCCGCCCCATGTCGTAGTTGAGTTGGTACTCCACCCCCCGGAAGCGCGTGGGGTTGGTGTTATTGACGTACGCCATCGTGCCGAGAAAACCGCCGGCGGAGGTCTCCGGCAAACTGACGCTGTGATTGAGGAAAGAGAAGTTCTCGATCCGGGTATCGAAGTAAGCCACCTTCATGCCCAGGCGGTCGTCACCGAACAGCAGCCCCTCTTTGAATACGTTCACGCCCACTTCCCAGTCCCGCGACTCTTCGGGTTTCAGGAACGGGTTGGGAAACACCCGCTCTGATGAGCTGCCACCGTGAGGACGCCCGGTCATGAAGGTTTCCGTCACCGCCGGCGGGCGCCAGCCCTTGCCCCAGCGGGCGTAGAGTTGCATCCAGTCCAGCCCCGGCTTTATGCCGATACCGAACGTGGGAGAGAACTGGCCCTCTTCTCTATCAATGTCGAAAACCTCCTCGACACGCTTGGCACCTACCGTGCTGCTGTAGAACCGATCGCGCCGGTACAGCGTCATCCCGGTGACCCCTTCCAGCCGATAGCGGTCGTACCGCAAGCCCGCCTCCAGCGTCAGCCAGTCGCCATATTCGTACTGCAGGTTGTTGAACAGGCTGGCGATGGTGCGTTTGCCACCGGGCGTCCCGCCTTCAACGTAAGGCAACAGGCCGGAAAGGTTGGTGGCCTCGACCTTGTTGGTACTGGGCTTGAACTTGTCTTGATACACCTCCACGCCGTAGTTCCAGCTCACATGACCCAACGCATCGAAGTCGAACCGCGACGTGTTGTCGCCCTGTACACCCCAGGTATCGGTCTGAAAATGATCCGTGTAGCCCGCCACATAGTTGCCGGAGGTCAGTGTCGCGGCGTGGGGCGCATTGTCCCGGTCCATCTGTGTGGTGACGTAGTAGACCTTGGCTTTGAAATCGATCAGCGGGTTATCCGGCGTGTAGCGATAATCCAGCCCGACGTTCTTGGCATTGAGGTTGTTCTTGCTGACGCGCTGGTAGTACACGCTCTGGTTATCCGGGGCGGTGTAGGCCCACGCGTCATTGCTGTCGCTGTCACTTTCCAGGTAGCTCAGTTGCACCCGTTGGTCATTGGGCAGGTTCAGGCCGAACTTGACGATTTGGGAGCGGGTGACGCTGCCGGTGTCACCGACCTCACTGTTCAGCCAATCGTCGAAGGCCGCAGGCTGGGAGTCGCGAGCGCGCAAATGAGTGCCCAGTTTCTGGTCGTTGTGGGTACCGGCGCGGTAGTCGCCAAAATGCCGTTCGCTGTACCCCAGCAGCACGTCGCCGCGCTCGTCGCCAAAGGCAAACACACCGCTGCCGTTGAAATAGGTGCCGTTACCCAGTTCACCAATCCCGCTACCGGCGCGCAGACGCCCGCCATAGTCCTTGCCATCGGCCAGGAACTCACTGGCCTCCAGGGTCTTGAAGGATGCAATCCCGCCCAACACGGCAGCGCCGCCCTGCCCGGACTGGCTGCCCTTGTCGATTTCGATGCTGGAGATGAATTCCGGGTCGATCAACATCGTGCCGTTGCGCTGCTGGTGGCCGTTGACGTTGAAGTTCTGGCGCATGCCGTCGATGTTCATGTTGACCCGGCCGTAGTCCTGCACGCCGCGGATGTTCACCGAAAGGCCCGGGTCACGCTGGTTGACGGCGGTGTACACGCCGGCGGTTTCTTCGAGCATGTCGGCGGCGTGGCGTGGTGGGCGTTTGTCGATCTGCTCGCGACTGATCACGGCCACCGAGCGCGGTGTGTCGTATACCCAGTCGCTTGGCTTGCCGTTGGTGTTGCCGGTGATGGTGGTGGTGCCCACGGTCAGCGCACCGTCATGGTCGGAGCTGACGCGAGTCAGCGTCACCTGCCGGTCCCCGGTAAAGCGGTACTCCACCGGTGCACTGCCCACCAATCGGCCGAGGCCTTCCTGGGCGCTGTAACGGCCCTTGAGCGCGGTGCTGGTGAGGCCTTGCAGGCGCGCGCTGTCGAAGAGCACTTGCAACCCGGCCTGGTCAGCGAACGTCAGTACGGCAAGGCCCAAGGGTTGCGCCGCAATATCAAACGTCAATGTGACAGGCTGTGACTCACCGGCCGGCGCCTCGGCGGCCTGCACCTGGCAGGCGGAGGCGAACAGCCCCAGGTGGATGGCAAGGGCCAACCGGCTACCGGTGTTGCGCCCCTTGGTGATTGCAGACATCGACGTTATCCCTTCGCTGACCATTCTTGTTTATGCGAATACTTCTCACTTAACAGGACGTGTCAGGCGTCGGAACTCAGTAAGGTTTTTTTGAAAGTTTTTCCGAAGGGCGTAAATGGGGCCCGGCGACCCCATCAATAGATCAGGCTCAGCCCCGCCAGATCAAAGCGCTGCACCTGTAATTCTTCGGTCAGGGTGCCGAGGGCCGTGTCGAGCATATCGAGGCGGAACACGCCGCTGACTTCACGGGTGCCGAGGTCGGCATTGGTCAGCACCACCTTGCCCGGCCGGTAGCGGTTGAGCTGCTCGATGACCTTGGCCAGCGGCAAGCGGTCGAAGATCAGCACACCGCGACGCCAACTGGTGGCGCGCTCCAGGTCGAGGTCGTCGAGGGCGACCACGCCGTTCTCGGGGCTGTAGCGCGCAGCCTGGCCTTCCTTGAGCACGGTTTCTTTCTGCGGCACCGCTTGCAGCGTGACGGCCACACTGTGTTGCAACACCCCGACCCAAGCCTGCCGGTCGTCCTCACGTTCGACCACAAACCGCGTGCCCAGGGCGCGGGTTTGCCCGCTGGCGCTCTGCACCACGAACGGCCTTTTCTCCTCACCGGCCATGGGCGCCACATCAAAGATCGCCGAGCCTTTGATCAGGCTGATGCGCCGCTGCACACCGTCAAAATCCAGCTTGATCGCACTCGCAGAATTCAGTTGCACGCTGCTGCCGTCCGCCAGGTGCACGGTGCGCACTTCGCCTTTTTGGGTGAGGTAATCGGCCTGCATCTGCAGCAGCGCCTCAGGCCCGCGCACCCAGCCGACGCCGGCCACCACCAGCAACAGCGCAACACTCGCCGCCATGCGCCACGGCCTGCGGCGACGAGAGCCGCGCACCGGCGCCGCGGTGGCGGGCGGCCGCTGGCGATGCACCGTCTCATCGCGATGCACCTCGCCCAGCGCCGCCCACGTCTGCTCGGCAAACCGCAGCGCCGCTTCATGGCGGCTGTCCCTGGCGATCCATTGGCGCAACTCGGCCTGCTCCTGATCGGTCAGGGCGCCGGCGTGCAGGCGCACCGCCCAATCGGCAGCCGCCTCGGTAATGCTGTGCTGTTGCGGACCCGGGCTATTCACGTGTGAATCTCGAATTTTTCGTTATATAACGCTGTGACGTCTGACCCCAGGTTTGTCGGTAATTCATTCGTCGGACGGCCCCGCCTCACCTTCCTGCAAACGCTGCATGACATACGCCAGCGCCTTGGCCAGGTGCTTTTGCACTGAACTGTCGGAAATGCCCAGGTGGCGCGCGACCTGGGCATGGGTCATGCCCTCGATCCGGTTGAGGCGGAAAATCTGCCGGGTACGCTCCGGCAATTCCGCCAGTGCCTGCTTCAATGCCTGCCGCTGTTGCTGCGCCATCGCCTGAGCCTCCAACCCGGCCATTTCATCTTCAATCTCGGCCAGCGCCTCATGGGGCACGGAGTCGGTCTTGCGCCGCGCCTCCTGGCGGATATGGTCGATCAGCAGATTGCCGGCCGTGCGATAGAGATAGCCCTGGGAGTTGTCGATGCGCTCGCTGGCCGGCTTTTGCGCCAGGCGCAGGAAACTCTCCTGCACCAGGTCTGCGGCCAACTGCGGGTCCCGTACCTTGCGTGCGAGATACCCGCGCAGGGTATCGGCGTGCTTGAGAAACAGGCCTTTGAGATCCACGTCCGACAAACCGACTCCCTGGAATGTAAAGGAAACAGGCGGGCATCTTAAGCGTTATCGAGAATGATTTTCAATTGAATAAACAGGTGCGGGTGGAGACGTCAGAGATCCAGCAGTTCAGGGCCAAAGAAACGCTCGAAAAACTCGGTCGGCTGATTGTCCTCCGTCAACAAGTCGAAATGCCGCCCCACCCCACGCCCAACCGACAACAGTGTATTGGCCGACGCCGGCGTGCCGGCATAACCATGGCCAATCAACCACTGTTGCGTCGATAGTCCTTGTGCCCGCGCCAACGCCGGCGCCCGGCCTGCGAGCCAGGCATTCACCAGGCAGACCTGCTCACGCTCCTCGCCATGAAAATAGGTGGCCACACCGCCGTTGGCTTCAAGCAAACCCGCCTCACCTCCGTCGACGATGGTTTTCAAGCTGTCCAGTGAGCACGCAGGCAGATCGAACTCTTCAGCCCGCAGCGGAAAACCGTAGGCACGCGCAGTACTTGCAGGCCGCCCTTGGCTGATCAGCCAATCGAGAAAAGTGATGCCTGGATTTTGTTGGCGGAACGCCAGATATGCTTTAAGCACCGCGGCGAAGGGATGGCCGGTGGGCACCCAGCCGCGTTTTTTCGGCGGCGTTGGGGCGGGTGAAGCCGCGGAGGCGGAGCGCAAAAAGCAGCGCAAGTCATAACCGAGCATGAACAACGACGCTTCGAAGGCATGGCAGCGCTCGCGTAGCGACAGCTGTGGCTGCGGCGGCGTTGCCTGGAACAGCGACGTACGCGTCAGCACCTCCCGGATGATCCAGCCCAGTTGCACCTGGGCGCGGGCCCATTTCTCGCGCGGAACCTGAGGGCTGAAAAACTGCGGGGCATTGGCATAACCCAGTTCGCCGGGGTTACGGATTTGCTTTCCACGTGCCGCGCCGGAGGGGAAATCCAACACTGCCGGGCACGTGGCCGTTTGCCGATACAGGGCATAAAGCATGGCGATGGCCGCGCCGACACGGCTGTCGTAGATCGGTGAACCGCTGACGTCGACCAGCGCATGGATCTTGGTCAGGCCGGCATCGAAGCGTCGGATTGTGCGCGAATCAAGGGCACTGAGCCTTTGCGAGCCAGCAAGGTCGAACAGCGGCTGGCAGGCCGTCAAGTACGCCACCAAGTCATGTTTGAGCATCAACTGACGCAAGAACACCAGCGCTCCCCGTACGCCGCCCCATTGCAGGACTGCCACGCACGCCTTGAAGACTTGCTGGTCATTCCTGGCCAACAGGCCAGCTTGCAGACGTTGGTGCAGCAGGGCCAATGACGCCTGGGTCTGACTCCAGTTCTGTGAGGTGACCCAGTGCCCGGTGACCGGATCCTGCCAGCGGGTTTTCCAGCAGTAGTGAGGCAGCAACGACTCGATGCCGACCACACGCTGCTTCAAACCCATGGGTACATAGCGGCTCCGGGAAAAATTCAATTGCACCGTCAACCGGGGCAATTCCAGGCAGAGCCAATCAATAAAGGCCTTCACATCAGGTTGAGCGAGAAACCGGGAACGCAACATGGATACCACCGGGTAAGTCGAGGAGTGAGCCAACACTATCAATGGGCCCACTGTGGGAAAGCGCAGTGCGCATGATGGCATATCGACACCCCTCGGAAAATGCCGCAATCTGCCGCGTCGTACACCGGTAAAACTGACAGGTCATTACGCCCTACTGACAGGGCACCACAGGATTCTCAAGAAGAGATAGCGTCATGAGCGATGCAGTACGCTTCAACCAGATCATCGAAACCTGGCGGCAACAAAAGGACTTCCAGGACCTTTTACCCTACAACCAATACCGTCACTGGCTCGACTACCAGCGCCTGCACGAACACAACTTCCAGAACATGTTGTTCTGGTTGCTCAACCCACGAGAAGGCCACCAGTTGGGCGACTTTTTCGTCCGAGCCTTGCTGGACGCGCTACCAGCGTTTAGCCCGGCGAACAAAACCGCCCTGGAAGGCTGGATTGAGGAGGAAAGCTGGATCGCCCCCGAGACGTTGCAAGCCATGAACCTGCACAGCCTGTGCGTGGCGACCGAAGCCGGACGTATCGATCTGGTTCTGGTCGACCCCGTCAACCGCTTCGTGATTGCCATTGAACGCAAGGACCAGCATGTCCTGACCAAAGACCAACTGAAACGCCACACCGACTGGATCGAGGAACATTACGGGCAGCACTACTACTGGCTCGGGGTGGTTTGCGACAGCCGCCACCAACTTCGCCAACAGCCGTTCACTGACAGCAATTGGCTGCATATCGACGATCAATGGCTGATCACAGCCCTTGATCAAGCCGTGAGCCGGGCGCAACCCCATGTGCAGGACCAACTGCTCAATATTCGTTCGCGCCTGGGTTTGATCGAGTCATGGGAAAACGACCCGGTCTTCGTTGCCCTGAAACCCAAACTGGCTGAGTTCGCCGCCACACATTCCGGGCTTATTGACGAGTTGCTAAGCCTGAAGCTGACTGCTCCCGAGGTGCCGCTGGTCGGTATCGACGCGCAATGGGCAGTCAAACACCTGCTGCCGGCGCTCGCCAAAAGCAACGCCGAAGACGAGCAGGTCAAGGCGGTCCTGCACGCCGTCGAGCATTTTGAATTGCTCTATGCCTTGAGAGACCTGCACAAGCGCCGCCCCGCGCGTTGATGGTGTCGCCGGCAAGGACTGTTCGATTATCGAACCGTCCTTGTCGTTTTTGCTGTGCCGGCGATTGACCAAATTAACCAATCAGTACATTTTCTACCCACAGACCAAAGGCACCTTCATGCCGACTAATAAAAACTGTGGAGAATCCCTCATGCCCCCGATCGTGCTGGTGCTCAACGGCCCCAATCTCAACCTGCTCGGCACCCGCGAGCCCGCCACTTATGGCCATGAAACCCTGGCCGACCTTGCCGCCCTGTGTGGCCGCAGCGCCGAGCAACTGGGCCTGAAAGTCGAATTCCGCCAGACCAACCACGAAGGCGAATTGCTGGACTGGATTCACGGCGCCCGCGCCCGTTGCGCCGGGATTGTGATCAACCCGGCAGCCTGGACCCACACCTCGGTAGCGATCCGCGACGCGCTGGTGGCCAGTGAAGTACCGGTGATCGAAGTGCATTTGTCCAACGTGCATGCCCGGGAAGCGTTCCGTCATCACTCCTTTGTGTCGCCGATCGCCAAGGCGGTACTCGCCGGCTTTGGCAGCCATGGTTATCACCTGGCCCTCGAACACTTCAGCAAGACCTTGAAGGGATGAACCCGGTGTCCAGACGTCGAATTCTCGCCGGCCTGATCGGCGCCGGCATCCAGGCCTCCCGCACGCCGGCCCTGCATGAGCACGAGGGCGATGCCCAGGGCTTGCGGTACCTGTATCGCCTGATCGACCTTGACCAGTTGCAGGTGGATACCCGCGCCCTGCCCGACCTGTTGATGGCGGCCGAGCAGATGAACTTCACTGGCTTGAACATCACCTACCCGTGCAAGCAGGCGATCCTGCCGTTGCTGGATGACCTGTCGCCCGAAGCACGGGGCATCGGCGCGGTGAACACCGTGGTGTTCCGCAACGGTGAACGCATCGGCCACAACACCGACTGCCTGGGTTTTGCCGAAGGCTTTCGCCGCGGCTTGAATGACGTGGCACGCAGGCACGTGGTGCAGATGGGCGCGGGCGGTGCCGGGGCGGCAGTGGCCCATGCGCTGCTGGGCGAAGGCGTGGAACGCTTGAGTATTTTCGACATGGACCCCGAGCGCGCCCGGAGCCTGGCGGACAACCTCAACCAGCATTTCGGTGTCGGCCGGGCCAAGGCGGGCAATGACCTGGAAAGCGCCATGGCCGAGGCCGACGGCCTGGTGAACACCACACCGATGGGCATGGCCAAGCTGCCCGGCATGCCGGTGCCGCTGCACACTTTGCGCGCTGATTTGTGGGTGGCCGAGATTGTGTATTTCCCGCTGGAAACCGAACTGCTGCGCAACGCCCGCGCCCTGGGTTGCCGCACGCTGGATGGCGGCAACATGGCGGTGTTTCAGGCGGTGAAGGCGTTTGAGTTGTTCAGTGGGGAGGTGGCGGATGCAGAGCGCATGCTCGCGCACTTCCAGAGCATGAACATCGAACTGTAGAAACCGGATCAAAATGTGGGAGCTGGCTTGCCTGCGATGCAAGCACCTCGGTACTTCAGACAAACCGAGTTGATCCTATCGCGGGCAAGCCCGGCTCCCACATTTGCTCGGTGTTGAACTCAGGCCTGCAGGTAGCGCAACACCGACTCGCAGATCATCGCCCGATGCCGCTGCTTGACCGCCTCGTCCGACAACTCGATCTGAAAGATCTCGCTGAAGGTGTGGCGGTTGGACACCCGGTAAAAGCTGAACGAGTTGATCAGCAAGTGCACGTCCAGCGGCTCCAGCCCTTCACGGAACAGCCCCAGTTCGGCGCCCCGGCGCAATGTGGTGCCGAGGGCTTCGAGGATGTTGCTGTTCATCGCCTTGATCGATGTCGACTGCTTTACATACTCGGCGTTGTGGATGTTCTCGATGCTCACAATCCGCACAAAATCCACGTTCTGATCATGGTGATCAAAGGTGAATTCCACCAGCCGACGGATCGCTTCCCGAGGCTCCAGGGCCGTCAGGTTCATCCGGGTTTCGGTGTTGCGAATGTCGCCGTAGAGCTTCTCCAGCACCTCGACGTAGAGCTGCTCCTTGCTGCCGAAGTAGTAATAGATCATGCGCTTGGAGGTCTGGATACGCTCCGCGATCGCGTCCACCCGGGCGCCGGAAAGGCCCTGGGTGACAAACTCGACGATGGCTTCCTGGAGGATGTTCTCGCGGGTCTTTTCCGGGTTGTTCTTGCGACTCTTGCGCGGCGCGGCGGCCGCGGCGGGAAGCTCGGAAGTCAGGGTCATGGTGCGCTCACGGCCTTAGGTGCAGGCGGTGATTATGGGCTGCCGCGCACGCCGAAGGAAGCGCCGGCACCTTACAGCCTGGCCTGGCGCGCCGCACCGCTGCGGGACTTGGCCATGGCCGCCAGGCGCACCGCCACGTTGGCCGCGCCGTAACCGGCATAACCGTTCTTGCGCTGGATGATCTCGAAGAAAAACCGGCCTTCGAACGGCTCGGTGTACACGTGAAACAGCTCACCGCCCTGGGCGTCGCGGTCGTACAGCACGTTGTAGTACGCGAGCTGGCTGAGGAACTCGTCATCGAAGTCAAACCGCGCCGCCAGGTCATCGTAGTAGTTCAGCGGGATATCCAGCAGCGGCACGCCGGCATCCTTGGCCCGGCTGACCTCGGCGAAAATGTCCGCGCAGTCGAAGGCAATGTGGTGCACACCCGAGCCGCGATAGCTCGACAGCGCGTGGGAAATCGCGGTGTTGCGGTTCTCTGAAATATTCAGCGGCAGGCGAATCGAGCTGCAACGGCTGCGCAGTGCGCGGCTTTTCACAAGGCCGTACGGGTCGGGCAGTACCACTTCGTCATCGGCTTCGAAATCCAGCAGGCTCTTGTAGAACAGCACCCAACTGTCGAGGCTGTCGGCGGGCAAGGCCATGGCCATGTGATCGATGCGCAACAGGCCGCCACTGGCAGCGCTCGCCGGTTGCAGGTTGAAATCGGTGTCGTAGAGACCACCTTCGTTCTGGTCCACCAGGTAGATCAGGCTGCCATCCGGTGCGCGCACCGCCGCCAGCTCCAGCTCATTGGGGCCGACCAGGCCGCGATACGGCTGGCCCTTGTAGGCCACCGCCCGCTCCAGGGCCTTGGCGCTGTCTTTCACGCGGATCGCCGTGGCGCACAACGACGGGCCATGGGCCTCGAAGAAGTTATGGGCGAAGGAATAGGGTTCGCAGTTGAGGATCAGGTTGATATCGCCCTGGCGCAGCAAGCTGACGCTCTTGGAGCGATGCTGCCCGGCCTTGACGAAGCCCAGGCGCTCCAGCCATGAGGTGAGCTTGGCGCCGAGGTTTTCATCCACAGCGAATTCGAGGAATTCAATGCCGTCGTATTCGCTGGCGGCGGGGGTTTGAAACAAAATCTCGGGGACCGGTCTGGCTTCCTCGGCCAGCCGCTGGCGGGTCTTCTCTTCGAGATACAGCAGCGAGCGCAGGCCGTCGGCGGCATTCGCCCGGGTCGGTGCGGCGCGGAAGCCGTCGTTGAAGATTTCCAACGACAACGGCCCGGTGTAGCCACTCTTGATGATCGGGGCCAGGAAGCCTGCCAGGTCGAATTCGCCCTGGCCGGGGAAGCAGCGGAAATGCCGGCTCCACTCCAGTACGTCCATCGCCAGGAGCGGCGCGTCGGCCATCTGCACAAAGAAAATCTTGTCGCCGGGGATCTCGGCGATGGCACTCGGGTCGCCCTTGAGGGACAGCGTGTGGAAGCTGTCGAGCAACACGCCGAGGCTTGGGTGATCGATCTTGCGCACCAGGTTCCACACCTGTTGCCAGGTGTTCACATGCCGTCCCCAGGCCAGCGCTTCGTAGCCAATGCGCAGGCCACGGCGGCCGGCGTGTTCGGCCAGCAGGCTCAAATCATCCAGCAGAATGCTTTCATCGCCGACGGCATCGGCTGACGCGTTACTGCACACCAACACCAGGTCGGTGCCCAACTCCTGCATCAAGTCGAATTTGCGCTCGGCCCGCTCCAAGTTGCGCGCCAGGCGGTCGCGGCGGCAGCCTTCAAAATCCCGGAAGGGCTGGAACAGGGTGATGGCAATGCCGAGGTCGGCGCACATTTGCCTAACTTCACGCGGGCTGCCGTCGTCATACAGCAGATCGTTTTCAAAGATTTCCACGCCATCAAACCCGGCCGCCGCGATGGCTTCGAGTTTTTCCGGCAGGGTTCCGCTCAAGGAAACGGTGGCGATGGAGCGTTGCATGGGGCGACTCCCGGCATTGAGGCATGTCTTGTTTACGGCAAATTATTGGCCGCTGAACTCCTCACAGCAATTGAAATGTACGAACCGGTTAGTTTTATGGGCGATTATCGAACAGAATGGCAATCAGCGAATTGACGATTTTTTAGCCACTGCGCACCATCGACAGCACATTGAGTCCCGCTCCTGTTGAGCGGCCTCGGTTAACCAAGACCCTGAACACACCATAAAAATTTCAAAAAAACGGGTACTTCCTCATGCCTTCGCAAACTCCCGCCGTGGCCGTGCGCCACAGCAATCCCCATAGCGGCATCGGCGACAAAATCCGTGGCGCCATGGCTGTCGGTAAAACCCGCTGGGGCATGCTGGCCCTGGTGTTTTTCGCCACCACCCTGAACTACATCGACCGCGCCGCACTCGGCGTGATGCAGCCGATCCTGGCCAAGGAAATGAGCTGGACGGCGATGGACTACGCCAACATCAACTTCTGGTTCCAGGTCGGCTACGCCATCGGCTTTGTGCTGCAAGGCCGGTTGATCGACCGGGTCGGCGTCAAGCGCGTGTTCTTCTGCGCGGTGCTGCTGTGGAGCCTGGCCACCGGCGCCCACGGCCTGGCCACCTCGGCGGTGGGCTTCATGGTGTGCCGGTTCATCCTCGGGCTCACCGAGGCCGCCAACTACCCGGCCTGCGTCAAGACCACCCGCCTGTGGTTCCCCGCCGGCGAGCGTGCGGTGGCGACCGGGATCTTCAACGCCGGCACCAACGTCGGCGCAATGATGACGCCGATGCTGCTGCCGCTGATCCTCCACGTGTGGGGCTGGCAGGCGGCGTTCCTGTGCATGTCGGCACTGGGCGGCATCTGGCTGGTGTTCTGGGGTTTGAAGTACTACAACCCCGAAGACCATCCGAGCGTGAAGCAATCGGAACTGGACTACGTGCAGCAGGAAGTGGAACCGGAACAACCCCGCGTGCCGTTCAGCCGAATCCTGCGCATGCGCGGCACCTGGGCCTTCGCCCTCGCCTACTCGATGACCGCGCCGGTGTTCTGGTTCTACCTGTACTGGCTGCCGCCGTTCCTGAATCAGCAATACAACCTGGGCATCAACGTGACCCAGATGGGCATCCCGCTGATCATCATTTACCTGACGGCGGACTTCGGCAGCATTGGCGGCGGGATTCTGTCTTCGTTCCTGATTGGCCGCGGGATGAATCCGATCAAGGCGCGGCTGTTGTCGATGCTGCTGTTCGCCTGCTGCATCGTCGGCGTCATCATGGCCGCCGGTTCCAGCCAACTGTGGGTCGCGGTGTTTGCCATCTCCCTGGCCATCGGCGCGCACCAGGCCTGGACCGCCAATATCTGGAGCCTGGTGATGGACTACACGCCCAAGCACATGATGAGTACGGTGTTCGGTTTTGGCGGCATGTGCGCGGCCATCGGCGGGATGTTCATGACCCAGATCGTCGGCCATATCCTGACCGTGACCAACAACAACTACACCGTGCTGTTCACCCTGATTCCGGCGATGTACTTCATCGCGCTGGTCTGGATGTACTTCATGGCGCCACGCAAGATTCCGACCGTCGAGGTCTGAGTTTCCTACCTGCGCCGCTGCTGCCAGGCAGCGGCCAACCCGCTCAGGCAAATCACCCCGATCCCGACCACGGTGGTCAGGTCCGGGGTGTGGTTGAACACCAGCCAGCCCAACAACCCCGCAAACACGATCTGGCAATAGCCGAACGGTGCCAGCAGCGCTGGCGCCGCGAAGCGGAAGGCCTGGGTCAGCATCAAGTGTGCGGTCATCCCGCAGGTGCCCAGCGCCAGCATCAACACCCCGTGCCACAGGCTCGGCACCTGCCAGAAGAACGGCACCAGTGCACTCATCACCAAGGTGTTGCACAGCCCGGCGAAGAAGTTGCTGGTGGTGGGTGTGTCGTACTTGCTGAGGATGCGCGTGAGCAGCTGGTAGAAGCAGAAGAACAGTGCGGAGGTCAGCGGCAACAACACCGCCGGCGTAAACAGCTCACCGCCCGGATGCACGATGATCAGCACCCCGATAAACCCGCAAATCACCGCCAGCCATTGGCCGCGGGTCACGTGCTCGCCCAGCAGCGGCACCGACAACGCGGTGACCAGAATCGGCGCAAGAAAGTTGACCGCCGTGGCCTCGGCCAACGGGATAAAGTGCAGCGCCGCCGTAAAGAACAGGCTGGTGCCCAGCAGGCACAAGGCCCGCGCCACCTGCAGCAACGGTCGCTTGCTGCGCAGCACCCGCAGGCCCGATTGCGGCAGGAAGATCCCGGCCATCAACAGCGTGTGCACCAGGTAACGGGCCCACACCACCATCACGATCGGGTAAAACCCGGCCAGGTATTTGGACAGCGCGTCGTGGCTGGAAAAAAGAAAAGTCGCCACCACAATCAGCAAAATGCCTTTGAGCGGGTGGTTGACGCCGGAAAGTGGGGTACTGAGGGTCATTGCATTCTCTTGAGTGGCAGGCTGAAATGACCGCCGCATGCCGCGGCATAATCTAGAACGGGTGACGCGCCTCGCTCAAGAGCATAACCAAACACTGTTCGAACAGCGCACTAAATTGCGCTTTTCCAGTCCAACGCTCCACGCCCACCCGCCCATTGCGCGTTTTTTAACCAAGGCCTTCTCACCATGAAAAAAACCCTGTTGATGCTTTCGACCCTGGCGCTGCTCAGCGCCTGCGATAAACAAGCCGAGACGGCTAAAGCGCCTGCTCCGCCGTCGGTTCAAGCGACGTTGGTGCCGGAAGTGCTGCCCACCGACAAATGGGTCGGCAAGTGGATGGGCGTCGAAGGCCTCAACCTGACCATCGCCAAGGACGACAGCATCGGCCGTGGCCACTATGTACTGACCATGAAATACGGCCTGGATGACGATGACTCCGGCACCTTCAAGGGCCAGGCGTCTGAAGACGGCATCACCTTTGAACGCCCGGACGGCCCGCAGATCCTGAGCGCCGGTGACGGCGAAGCCACGGGCCTCAAATGGCTGGCCGACAAGAAGGACTGCCTGATCGTCGACACCGGCGAAGGTTATTGCCGCGACTGACACAAGCTTCATACAGGCCGGACGAGACAGCGTTTAGCATCGTCAGACAGCCGGACTGGCGCCAACCCTACACACCAACAACACTGAGCTGCAGGTTTAACAAGAGGATTGCCACATGCTATGGAAAAAAGGCCGACGCAGCGACAACGTGGTGGACGCCCGCGATGACAGTGGCGGCGGTGGCGCAGGCATGCGCTTTGGTGGCGGCAAGGGCCTGAGCCTGACGGCGATCGTGCTGATCGTCGGCATCGGCTGGCTGACCGGCCAGGACCCGATGCAGATCCTCGGGCAACTCAGCGGCCAGCTCACCGAGCAAGCGCCCTCCGTCAGCCCGCAAACCCGCCAGGCGCCGCCGGCCAATGATGAACAGGCTGACTTTGTGCGCGCCGTGCTCGGTGACACCGAAGACACCTGGGCCCAGGTGTTCCAGGAAAACGGCCTGACCTACAAGAACCCCAAGTTGATCCTGTTCCGTGGCCGGGTGAACTCTGCCTGCGGTGGCGCCACGTCCGCCAGCGGGCCGTTCTATTGCCCGGCAGACCAACAGGTGTACCTGGACCTGGATTTCTTCCGGGAAATGTCCCAGCGCTTCAAGGCCGCTGGTGATTTCGCCCAGGCCTACGTGATCGCGCATGAAGTCGGACACCACGTTCAGACGCTGCTGGGCATCTCCGCGAAGATTCAGGCAGCCCGCCAGCAAGGCCGGCAGATGCAAGGCGACGGCGGCCTGCTGGTGCGCCAGGAACTGCAAGCCGACTGCTTCGCCGGGGTGTGGGCCAACCGCGCACAAAAGCGCCTGAACTGGCTGGAGCCTGGCGACATTGAAGAAGCACTGAATGCGGCCAACGCCATTGGCGATGACCGCTTGCAGCAACAGGGCCAGGGCCGTGTAGTGCCTGACTCGTTTACCCACGGCACCTCGGCACAGCGGGTTCGCTGGTTCAAGACCGGCTTCGCCCAGGGCCAGATCACTCAATGCGATACCTTTACCGCCAAGAGCCTTTAAATGAATAAACGACTGGGTCTGCTGTTAGGTTTGTTGATCACCTGTTCTTCCTCCTCCTGGGCCGCCGAGCATGGCGTCAAGGAGGTCAGTCCCGATCGTTTCCACCTGGATGCCGGCGACCTCAGCGTCGGCTTGAGCCAGGACTGGCGCCAGCCACTGCCTCAAGTCACCCGCGCGCTGATCATCGTGCATGGCCGTTTGCGCAACGCGATGACCTACCTGGACAGCGGCGAAAAAGCCGCCGAAGCCGCAGGACAAAACGCCAACACCCTGGTGATTGCGCCGCAGTTCCTCAACCAGACCGACCTCAAGCGCAACCAGATCGACAGCCAGACCCTGCGCTGGAACAGCAATGACTGGATGGCCGGCGAGCCGTCCACCGGCCCGGGCCAGATCAGCTCCTATGGCGCGCTGGACCAGATCATCAAGCACCTGGGCAACCGCAAGCTGTTTCCGAACCTGAAGGAAATCGTGGTGGCCGGCCATTCCGGCGGCGGCCAGGTGGTGCAGCGTTTTGCCCTGACCGGGCATGATCACCCGCTGTTGCAAACCGAAGGCATCAGCTTGCGCTACGTGGTGGCGAACCCGTCGTCCTACGCGTACTTCAGCCCGCAGCGTCCGGTGAAGTTCGATGTTTCCAGTTGCCCTGATTTCAATGACTGGAAATACGGCATGCAAAACCTGCCGGCCTACGCCAAGGGGCAAAGTGCCGAGCAGCTGGAGCAAGCGTATGTGTCGCGCAATGTCACCTACCTGCTGGGCCAGCAGGACACCGACCCGAATCACCCGGCGCTCGACAAGAGCTGCGGGGCTGAAACCCAGGGCGCGTATCGCCTGATTCGCGGGCACAACTATTTTGACTACCTCAAGCAGCGGCACCCGCAGTTGGGCCACAAGCTGGTTGAAGTACCGGGCGTTGGGCATAACGGGGACAAGATGTTTACCTCGCCTGAAGGGCAGAAGGTGTTGTTCTCCCAATAACTGACAAAACCGGATCAAAAATGTGGGAGCTGGCTTGCCTGCGATGGCATCCGCTGGGTGTTACTGATACACCGCAGTGTCTGCATCGCAGGCAAGCCAGCTCCCACATTTGATCTTCATTGCCTGGGGTTAGAGCATCCGGCGCAGTACCGCGCAATCTTCAGCATGCCAATCCGCCAGCTCCGGCCACGGGTTTTCCGGCAGATTGACCAGCACAGTCTTCGTGCCCGCCGCCCGCCCGCAATCCAGGTCAAACCGGTAATCACCGACCATCACCATCTCTTGCGGCGCCACTTCCCATGCTTGCGCCAGCTTCAACAAACCACCCGGATCCGGCTTTGGCGGCGCATCATCACGCCCCAACACATCCTCGACCGCAAAGCAGTCCGCCAAACCAATCGCCTGCAATGTCACATGGGCCAGCTCCCGCGCATTGCGCGTCAGGATGCCCAGGCGATAACCCCGCCCGGCCAACTCCCGCACCAACTCCACCGCACCGGTCGCCGCCACCGAACCCAGCGCCAACTCACGCTCGTGTTCCAGCAACCACGCGTGCTTGGCCGCGGCTTCATCGGCAGGCAACGCCGCCAGGTGGGTCAGAATGTCGTCGGTCGCCGGAATACCCAGCGCCACGCGAATCGCCGCAAAGTCATGCACGGCCACCGTCAGGGTGCCGTCCATGTCGAACACCCAGTGCTTCACATCAGCCAGGCTCATGCCCAGTCCTTGCGATGACGAATCAAGCCTTCCTGCGTGACCGACGCCACCAATTGCCCGGCGCGGTTGTACACGCTGCCCCGGGAGAACCCACGGGAATTGCCGGCCCACGGGCTGTCCATGGCGTAGAGCAACCAGTCATCGGCACGCAGGTCGGCGTGGAACCACAGCGCGTGGTCGAGGCTGGCGACTTGCATGTCTTTCTGCCACACGGTCTTGCCATGGGGCAGCAGCGAGGTGGTCAGCAAGCCGAAGTCCGAGGCGTAGGCCAGCAGGTATTTGTGCAGTGCCGGCGAGTCGGCCAGGGCGCCGTCCGCGCGAAACCACACGTACTTGACCGGGTCGGACGGCTGCGGGTTGTACGGGTCTTTCTCGGTGACCGGGCGCACTTCGATCGGCTTGGGGCACAGCAGCTTTTCGCGCATGTGCTCAGGGATCAGGTGCGCGCGCTGTTGGGTGAGCTCCAGCTCCGACGGCAGGTTTTCCGGGCCGACCACCACGGGCATGGTGGTCTGGTGCTCGAAACCTTCTTCGTCGTACTGGAACGAGGCGCTGCAGGTGAAGATCGGATTGCCCTTCTGGATCGCCGTCACCCGGCGCGTGCTGAAACTGCCGCCATCGCGCACCCGGTCCACCGAGTAAACCACCGGCAACGCCGCATCGCCGGGGCGCAGGAAGTAACCGTGCAACGAATGCACATGCCGCGTCTCCTCAACGGTCTGGCTGGCCGCCGACAGCGACTGGCCCAATACCTGGCCGCCGAACAGCTGGCGAAAGCCCAGGTCCTGGCTGCGGCCGCGAAACAGGTTTTCCTCGATCGGCTCCAGGGTCAGCAGGTCCACCAGATCTTCCAACACTTGGCTCATAGAGCATCTCCTACAACAATCTATTGGGCATTCCGGGCTGCTTATCCGTGCAGCGTGTCCAACCATTGGGCGCGGGTGATGCGATACAACACATGATGCCGCACCGGGTCATCCGCTGCGACCTTGGGGTGCTCAAAATCTGCCAGGGGATCGTAATGCATACCGATGGCCTGCATGACTTTTTGTGATGGCAGATTGGCTTCAGTGGTAAACGAGACAATTTCGTCCAGCTTCAGCCGGTCGAAACCACAACGCAGGGCGGTCCAGGCGGCTTCACTGGCATAGCCCAGGCCCCAATGCTCCCTGGCCAGGCGCCAGCCAATTTCCACCGCCGGGGTGAACGGGGCGTCGAAGCTCACATTCAACAACCCGGTGAGGCCGATGAATTCGCCGCTGTCCTTGCGCTGCAAGGCCCACAGGCCAAACCCGTACTCGGCGAAATGGCCGCGAATGCGCCCGATCAGCGCGGCGCTTTCCAGGCGACTCAACGTGGCCGGGAAATACCGCATCACCTGCGGGTCGGCGCACATGCGCGCAAACTCCGGCAAATCGGCATCGCTCCATTGGCGCAGCACCAGGCGTGCGCTCTCCAATTCCAGTATCGGCTCCATTGGTCCCCCTCCCTTGCCATGTGCGTGAGTGTAACGCGCTGTTAAGATCCTTCGCTGGTTCCCGTCAGAAATCGCCATGCCTTTGCCATTGATCTACCACGACGACTACAGCCCCGAGTTCCCGGCGGACCACCGCTTTCCCATGGATAAATTCCGCCTGCTGCGTGACCACCTGGTGGAGAGCGGCCTGACCCGGGACAGCCAGCTGCTGCGCCCGGAACTGTGCCCAGCCGAGATTCTGGCCCTGGCCCATGAACCTGGGTATATCGAACGCTACATGAGCGGCGAGTTGTCCCGCGAAGACCAGCGGCGCCTCGGCCTGCCCTGGAGCGAAGCGCTGGCCCGGCGCACCGTGCGCGCAGTGGGCGGCTCGTTGCTGGCCGCCGAGCAGGCACTGGAACACGGCCTGGCCTGTCACCTGGCCGGCGGCACCCATCACGCTCACTACGATTACCCGGCGGGGTTCTGCATCTTCAACGACCTGGCGGTGATCAGCCATTACCTGCTGGCCAGCGGGCGGGTCAACCGGGTGCTGATCTTCGACTGCGACGTGCACCAGGGCGACGGCACCGCGCGCATCCTGCACGACACCCCGGACGCGATCACCGTGTCCCTGCACTGCGAAAAGAACTTCCCCGCCCGCAAGGCCGAAAGCGACTGGGACATCCCGCTGCCCATGGGCATGGGCGACGAGGATTACCTCAAGGTTGTCGACGATGCCCTCAACTACCTGCTGCCGCTGTATCAGCCCGACCTGGTGCTGTATGACGCCGGCGTGGATGTGCACAAGGACGACGCCCTCGGCTACCTGAAGCTGACAGACGAAGGCGTCGCCGCCCGCGATGAAAGCGTGATGCGCCACTGCCTGGGCCGCGATATTCCGGTGGTCGGGGTGATCGGCGGCGGCTACAGCAAGGACCGCCCTGCCCTGGCACGTCGCCACGGGATTCTGCACCACAGTGCGCAGCGCGTCTGGACGTCATCAGGCTGTCATTGAGTTATGCACGTTACCCACAATCGCTGTGGAACTGCCTGTGGATAACCTGAGTGGAAACCTCTGCAAGCCATACGCCGCATGGCCTGCAGAACGCTGTACGTTTTTTGATCAGGCAGCATGAGCATCCTCGGGTAGAATGCTCGGCCTACTTTGCCGAACCGCAGTTATCCCCATGCCCCAGACTCACACCTCAGCTCAACACGTCATCATCATCGGCGGCGGCCCGGCCGGGCTGATGGCCGCCGAAGTGTTGAGCCGGGCCGGCGTGCGCGTCGATCTGTACGACGGCATGCCGTCGGTGGGCCGCAAGTTCCTGCTGGCGGGCGTGGGCGGCATGAACATCACCCATTCCGAAGCCTATCCGGCGTTTCTGTCGCGCTACGCCGAGCGGGCGCCGTTTATGGCGCCGTTGCTGCGTCAGTTTGGCGCCGAGGCGTTGTGCGAATGGATACACGGGTTGGGGATAGAAACGTTTGTCGGCAGTTCCGGCCGGGTGTTTCCTACCGACATGAAAGCCGCCCCGCTACTGCGTGCCTGGCTTAAGCGCCTGCGGGACCAGGGCGTAGTTATCCACACCCGCCATCGCTGGCTGGGCTGGCATGCCGACGGCAGCCTGCTTATCCACAGCCCCGAGGGCGGTAGAAGCGTGCGCGGTGATGCGGTGCTGCTGGCATTGGGGGGCGGCAGTTGGTCGCGGTTGGGCTCGGACGGTGCCTGGCTGAAGGTGCTGGAAGGCCAAGGCGTGCCGTACGCGCCGCTGCAACCGAGCAACTGTGGCTTCGAGGTCTCGGCCTGGAGCGAATTGATGGTCAGCAAATTCGCCGGGGCACCGTTGAAAAACGTCGCCATCGGGTTGGCAGACGACAAGCCTCGGCTGGGTGAATGCGTGATCACCGCCACGGGCATCGAAGGCAGCCTGATCTATGCATTGTCGGCGCCGATTCGTGAGGCGATCAACCGGGATGGATCGGCCACGGTGCATATCGACCTGCTGCCAGGTAAGCCGCTGGACAAGGTGATTACGGCATTAAGCAAGCCACGCGGATCCCGCTCGATGAGCAAGCATTTGCACAGTCAGTTGGGGTTGGATGGGGTGAAGGCGGCGCTGCTGCGGGAATTGACGCCGGCTGAGCACTTTAATGATCCGGCGCAGCTGGCGGTGGATATCAAGGCACTCCCGTTGACGCTGGTGAAAACCCGGCCGATGGACGAGGCCATCAGTACTGCGGGCGGTGTGCCGTTTGAGGCGCTGGATGAACGCTTGATGATCAAGCAATTGCCGGGCGTGTTTTGCGCAGGCGAGATGCTGGATTGGGAAGCACCGACGGGCGGGTATTTGCTGACGGGGTGTTTTGCCAGTGGGCAAGTGGCAGGGCGCGGGATTCTGGAGTGGTTGGCGGAGCCTTGAAATACGCCATCGCAGGCAAGCCAGCTCCCACATTTTGATTTGTGAACACATTCAAATGTGGGAGCCGGGCTTGCCCGCGATGAGGCCCGGCCAGTCAGCGCAAATTACTTCTTCTTACGCGGCCCGGTGTTAAACGCAGGCACCTTGCGCACCGGCTTGATCGACGGCTCCGCCACCGACACTTCGCCACTCTCCACCCACTTGCCCAGGTTGCGCTTGCCGCCACCGGACGCCTTGGGTTTCTTCGGCTTTTTCGGCTTCTTCACCACCTGGCCAGTGGCATCGGTATCCGGCACACGGTGCTCCGGTTCGAAGTCCTGCTCCATCTTGCGGGTCAACGTCTGACGGGTCAGCATCTCAATGGCCGACAGCATGTTCACTTCATCGGCACACACCAGGGAAATAGCCTCACCGGTGTTGCCCGCACGACCGGTACGGCCGATGCGGTGGATGTAGTCCTCGGCCACGATCGGCAGGTCAAAGTTGACCACCAGCGGCAAGTCTTCGATGTCCAGGCCACGGGCCGCCACGTCGGTAGCCACCAGAATCTGCACGTCGCTGCTCTTGAAGCGATCCAGCGCACGCTGGCGCGTGGCTTGTGGCTTGTCGCCGTGAATCCCGTCGGCATTGATGCCCAGGCCCTGGAGTTTTTCCACCAGCGCGTCCACACCGTTACGGGTCTTGGCGAACACCAGCACCTGCTTCCAGCGGCCCTTGCGCATCAGGTGCACAAACAGCTCGGCCTTGCGCTTCTTGTCCACCGGCACCACCCATTGCTTGACGGTGTTGGCGGCGACGTTGCGCGGGCTGACTTCGACGGTCAACGGGTCGTTGAGCATCTGCCCGGCCAACTGGCGGATCTCGTCGGAGAAGGTCGCGGAGAACAGCAGGGTCTGGCGCTTTTTCGGCAACATGCGGTAGATGTTCGCCAGTTCTTCGGAAAAGCCCAGGTCGAGCATGCGGTCGGCTTCGTCCAGCACCAGGGTTTGCAGCTGATTGAGTTTCAGCGCGTTCTGGCGGAACAGGTCGATCAGGCGGCCAGGCGTGGCCACCAACACATCGACGCCTTTGCGCAGCTTCATCATCTGCGGGTTGATGCTCACGCCGCCGTACACGGCGTAAGTGGTCAGCGGCAGGTTTTGCGCGTACTCGGCGACGCTGGCGTGAACCTGTTCGGCGAGTTCGCGGGTCGGGCACAGGATCAGCGCGCGCACCGAGTTGGCGCTGACTTTCGGCCCTTCCATGGTCAGCAGTTGCAGCAGCGGCACGGCGAAACCGGCGGTTTTGCCGGTGCCGGTCTGGGCCGCAGCCATCAGGTCGCGACCGGCCAGCACCGCCGGAATGGCTTGCGCCTGCACCGGCGTCGGGGTCTGGTAGCCAAGCGTCTCAAGGGCGCGCAGCAAGGGTTCGATCAGGCCAAGTGTGGCGAAAGTCATGGAAGTACCGTAGGAAAAAGTCAGCGCAAGGTCGCAATGCGCGGCAGTTTACCTTATTTCCGGTTTCGGCTTTCGCCACTGTGGCAGGCTGATCAGCAGCACCGCGCTGATGATCACCAACATTGCCAGGGCTTCTTCCATGCCGATGGTCTCGCCGACAAACACAATCCCGAGCAACACTGCCACCGCCGGGTTGACGTAGGCATAGCTGGTAGCGGCTGCCGGGCGCACGTGCTTGAGCAGGTACATATAGGCGTTGAAGGCGATGATCGAACCGAACACGGTCAAGTACGCCAGGGCCAGCCAGCCTTCCAGCGGCGGCATGGCTTGCAGGTGTTCGCCGCTGACGGCGCTGAGCACCAGCAACACGGCACCTGCAATCAGCATCTCTGCCGCACTGGCCATGGCGCCTTGAGGCAGCGGCAAATGCTTGCTCCACACCGAACCGAAGGCCCAGGCCGCCGCCGCAAAAATCAGCAGGGCCGCCCCGGTGGGGCTCGATTGCAGGTTGGAACCCATATTGAGCATGGCAATGCCGATAATCCCCAACACCACCCCGGCCCATTCCAGACGGGTATTACGCGCACCCCAGAAATAACCGCAGAGCAAGGTGAACAGCGGCACGGTCGCCACCGCCAACGCGGCCACGCCGGACGCAACGCCCGTGTGCTCGGCCACACTGACCGCGCCGTTACCGAAGGTCAGCAGCAAAATGCCGATCTTGCCGGCGGCCTTCCACTGCACCCAGGTCGGTGCCGGGGCCCCACGCCAGCGCAGGAAGGCATACATCAGCGCGCCTGCCGTCATGAAGCGAATTCCCGCCAGCAACAGCGGCGGCCAGTACTCCACACCAATGCGAATCACCAGGTAGGTAGACCCCCAGATCACGTACAACGCAAAAAAGGCGGCGATCAACGGTAAGGGAAAGCGACGTGGGCCAGGCATTGGGCAGCTCTGCGGCAGGACAAGGGAGCGTTATTTTAGAAATCCCCGACTGTAAACATAAGTTACAAAACCTGTTTAAAGCGCCAGTACACTTTTCAAAACACGGTTATCAAGGCTATAAACCGTGCTTTCGAAAGCCACGCATTCCCGGAGCCTTATCATGGACAAATACGACCGCATGCTTCTCAGCGCCCTGCTGGAAGACGGCCGCGCGTCCTACGCGCAATTGGCGCGCACGGTAAACCTCTCGGCGCCCGCCGTGGCCGAACGGGTGGCGAAGCTGGAAGCCAGTGGGGTGATTACCGGGTATCAGGCCAAGGTCGACCTGTCGAAGGTGGGGTTGCCGATCCAGTGCGTGATTGAGTTGCGGTTGACCAATCATGGGAGCCAGAAGGTGTACGACGCGCTGTCGGAAATTCCCGAGTTGACTGAATGCCATCGGGTGACCGGGGATCCGTGCGTGATCATGCAGGCGGCGGTGGGCTCGATGCCGGAGCTGGAGAGTTTGATCAATCGGGTGGCGAAGTTCGGGTTCAGCAAGACCTCGATCATCTTGTCGAGTGCGATAGAACGGCGGGTGCCGCTGGGGCAGTTGGAAGGGAATGGGAAGAATGGTGGGTGATCTATCGCTGGACTGCCTACAACCTCGATAGCCATGCTTTCTGTGGCGAGGGGGCTTGTCCCCCGTTGGGCTGCGCAGCAGCCCCAGCAGGCTCACCGAAGTCTTTCAGTTAGATAGTGGAGTTTTTGGGAGGGGCTGCTTCGCAGCCCAACGGGGGACAAGCCCCCTCACCACAGAGAGCCCCTCTCCAAGAAAGTACCCAGCCACAGGGAACGGTGCAGGAATCAGAACCCGCGATGCTTCTTCAGATGATCATTGATCTTCGCCGCCGGAACCTTCTGCAAGCTGCACAGCAATTCGTGTGACAACTCCCGCAACCCGTGGGTGCGGCGCAGTTCCTCGGCCAGGTGTGCGGTGAGGTTGGCCGCCATCTCCGCATCCGCCATCGCCCGGTGAGCCTTGCCGGTGTGGGGCAGTTGGGCAAATGAGGTCAGGGTGCCGAGCTTGTGATTCGGCGCCGCCGGCATCAAGCGCCGCGCCAGCAACAATGAACAGGCAAACTTCTGCAAACGCGTACGGCGGATCAACCCCAGCTCGAAGTCCCAGAACTTCTGGTCAAACGCGGCGTTGTGCGCCAGCAGCGGCGTGGTGCCGACAAACTCGTTCACCTCGTTCATCACCCGCTCCGCCGACGGCGCCGTGCGCAGCATGGCGTTGCTGATGCCGGTCAGTTGTTCGATAAACCCCGGCACGCGCACGCCCGCATTCATCAGGCTCTGGTAGCGGTCCACGATCTGGCCCTGCTCCAGGATGACCACGGCGATTTCCGTGGCCCGGCAGCTGCTGCTCGGCTGGATGCCGGTGGTTTCAAAGTCGATGACCGCTATACGTTCCAAACCTGTTCCAACTCCGTCAAAAATCTATTTAAGCAGCAACGCGCCTTCGATCGGCACGTAGCGGCTGGCGGCGCGTATCAATGAGTTGGCCGTCAGCCCCGGCACGCCGTAGGCCACGGCTTCGACGCCGTGCTTACTGATGATGCGGTCCAGCAGCATGTCGAAATCACCGTCGCCGGAGGCCAGCACCACTTCGTCGACATGGGCGGCGGCGTCCATGATGTCGATGGTGATGCCCACGTCCCAGTCGCCCTTGGCCGAGCCGTCGCTGCGCTGGATGTAGGGCTTGAGCTTCACGGTAAACCCGAGGTTGCGCAGGATCTGCTGGAATTGCTGCTGCTTGCTGTCGCCACGGTCGATGGCATAGGCGTACGCCTCGACAATCTGCCCGCGCTGGCTGATATCAGCCCACAGGGCGGCGTAGTTGAAGTGACAGCCGTACGCCTGGCGCACGGTGTAGTAGAGGTTTTGTACATCGGCGAACACGGCTATCTTTTTCACCGCAAATCCTCATGACACGCGCATGGACCCCGGACTCAAAGGCCCGGAAAGGTTGCCAGTATGCCAGCCACACGGAAGTTTCCGAGAAAAATCAGCCCGGGGCGACGAAGCGCCCCGGTTGAGTGTGGGTCAGACGAAGGAATCGTCGTCGCCAAAGGAGGAGGAGTCGTCGGAATAGTCGTTGTCGGCGAAGCTGTCGGATGAGTTGTCGCTGCCCCAACTGTCGTTGCCGGCAAATTTCTGGTCGTCGTTGCCCCAGTTGCTGTTGTCGCTGGCAGGCGCCGGCTCTTCGCGGATGATCTCTTCAACCACTTGAGGTTGTTGCGAGTTGTGGCTGAACAGGCTGCTGATGCCTTCTGCCAGCATCACACCACCGGCCACGCCGGCTGCGGTTTTCAGTGCGCCGCCGAGGAAGCCGCTGCCAATCGGCGCTGCGGGTGCCTGTTGCGGCTGTTGGTAATTCTGCTGGGGCGCGCCGTAGTTCTGCTGCGGTGCAGGTTGCCCGCCAAACGACGGACGCGCCGGTTCACGCCAGCCACCGCCGGAAGACGCAGGGGCGCTCTGGGCCGGCTGCGGGTCGCGGGAGCCACCGCCAAAGATGCTCGACAGGAAACCGCCACTGCTCGGGGCAGGCTGCGCCGCCTGGGATTTGGCCTGTTGCAGTTGGTCCTGCAATTGCCGGATCTGCTCGGCCTGCTGCTTGTTCTGCGCATCAAGGCTCTTGATCGCATGCTCTTGCACCAGGATCGACTGGGTCATGTAGTACGCAGCGGCCGGTTGGCGAGTGACGTGTTCCTTGATCCGCGCTTCGGCCTGGGCGTCGCGGGGGGCTGAGTCCGTTTCGGCTTGCTGCAACCGTGAAAACAGTCCATCGATCAGGGTTTGCTCTTCGCTGTTCATGGCGACCTCGTTAGATTGCCGGTAGAAATCTTCGCCTTGCCCACTATGTGCAAGGTACAACCCAGTTATGGGGCTGTTACTGATTGTTTCAATGGTCTTTACGCAAGGTTTACGTTTGCTTGCATCTGGTCATGATCGGTTAAAGTAACGCCCTTGCTTTTCGGCCTGTGAAGACCCTGATGAATCCGTTAGACGTACTGCGCGACTCCTTCTTCTTTTTCAAGCGCAACCTGGGCGCCATCGTGCAGTTGTGCCTGCCGTTGGTGATCGTCGAAGCCCTGCTGCAACAAGTGCTCGACCACACCCTCGGCCCGGATGCGTTTCCCGGCTACAGCGTGATCGTCGGCCTGCTGGTGTATCCGCTGTACACCGGCGCCCTGATCCTGTTCCTCGACGCCCGCACCCGTGGCGAATCGCCACGTACCCTGGACGTGCTGGCCATGGCCCTGACCCTGTGGCCGCGTTTTGCCTTGCTGACGGCCGTCAGCACGCTGCTGATCCTGCTGGGCTTGTCGCTGTATTTTCTGCCCGGCCTGTGGTTGATGGTGGTGCTGGCCTTCGCTGAATACCTGCTGGTGCTGCGGGGCATGTCGGCGTTGTCGGCCATGAAGGAAAGCCTGCGCCTGACCCGTGGGCATTTCTGGCGCATCCTGGTGTGCCTGCTGTGCGTGATGACCCCACTGTGGTTGCTCAAGGGCGCCAGCGTGGCGGTTTACCCGGACCCGAACCCGCTGCTGGGCCTGCTGATCGACAGCGCACAAAGCTTCCTGCAGTTGTTCACCAGCGTGGTGTTGTTCCGCCTGTTCATGTTGATTGGTGGCGACGCCGACGCGCGGTGATATGCTCCGGGCCTTGTCCTGCAACGCCATAAGCCGAGCCGATGACCCGACTACTGCGCATTACCTTGCTGGGCCTGCTGATTCTCGCGGCCCTGCTGACCGGCTTGATCTACAGCCTGACCTGGCGCCCTGCCGACAAGGAAACCCTGCCCATCCGCTGCGTCGCGCCCCGCGCACCCACCCTGTTGCCGGGCCAGGCGCTCAAGGTGATGACCTGGAACGTGCAGTACCTGGCGGGCAAGAACTACGTGTTCTGGTACGACACCCCGGACGGCAGCGGCCCGGACGACCGCCCCACCGTTGAAGACATGGCCGCCAGCCTCGACGAAGTGGCGCGAGTGATCCGCGACGAACAGCCTGACATCCTGCTGTTGCAGGAAGTCGACGAAGGCGCCAAGCCTTCCAGTTACCAGGACCAACTGGCCCTGCTCCAGGAGCGCCTGGCCGATCTCTACCCGTGCAGCGCCCAGGCCTTCGACTGGAAAGCCGACTTCGTGCCCGACCTGCACATTTTCGGCAGCGTCGGTCGCAAGCTGGTGACCATGAGCCGCTACCAGATCGAACACGCCGAGCGCCTGCAATTGCCGGTAGCACGCGCCAACCTGATCAGCCGTCAATTCCAGCCCAAACCCGCGTTGTTGCTGACCTACCTGCCGCTGAGCGATGGCGGCCAGTTGGCCGTACTCAATACCCGCCTGGACGGCACAGCCCCTGCGCACAACGCGGTGCAGGAACAGGTGCAGGCAACCGTCAAGCTGGTGGATAAATTCGAGAGCCGTGGCACGCCATGGCTGATGGGTGGGGATTTCAACCTGTTGCCGCTGGGGCAATTCCTGCGTCTGGACGCCGGCAAACGCGGGCAATATTCGCCGGACAGTGAACTGCATCTGCTGTGGGAAAAGTATCCGATGATTCCGAGTAACAGCGAATCCAGCGGGATTGATCGGAACCAGTGGCTGACGTATTTGCCGAACGACCCGACTGTAGAGGGCCCGGATCGTACGCTGGATTATCTGTTCTACAGCTCGCGGATCAAGAAGGTCGAGGCCAAGGTGCGGCAGAGCGATACGGTGCGTATCTCCACTCACTTGCCAGTGATTGCGCGGTTCCTGTTGCCGGCTGCGCAGTAAGCCACGCGGCAAAACAGTGTGGGAGCTGGCTTGTGTGGGAGCCGGGCTTGCCCGCGATGCAGGCACCTTGGTCTGTCCGACACACCGAGGTGATGCCATCGCAGGCAAGCCAGCTCCCACAGTTGATCTTCATCGCGCTTACTTTCTTGGTTTGATCCGAGCCGTAGGTTCAGCAATCAACGGATCATCCGGCCAGTAATGCTTCGGATACCGCCCCTTCAAATCCTTCTTCACCTCGGCGTACGTACTGCGCCAGAAGTTCGCCAGATCCTGCGTTACCTGCACCGGGCGCCTTGCTGGCGACAACAGGTGCAGCTTGACCACCTGCCGTCCGCCGGCAATCCGCGGCGTGTCTGCCAGCCCGAACAATTCCTGCAGGCGCACCGCCAGAATCGGCGGCTGCTCGCTGTAGTCCAGACGCACCGACGAGCCCGATGGCACCTTCAGATGGTGCGGCGCCAACTCGTCCAACCGCGCAGGCAACGGCCACGGCAGCAGGTTATGCAGGAAGCTGGAAATATCCAGATTGGAAAAATGGCTCAGGCGCGACACCTTGCCCAGGTACGGCATCAACCAATGTTCCAGGCTGGCGAGCAAGGCGCTGTCGCTGACATCCGGCCATTCACTGGCCTTGCCGGTGTCCAGATGACGCAGCAGCATCACCCGCGCCTGCCATTGGCGCAGCTCCGGGGTCCAGGGCAGCAGTTCCAGGCCTTTGCGTCGCACCAGGTTGACCAGCGCCTGGCTGCGGGCAGACTCGTCGAGGCCGGTCAGCGGCTCGCGGCTGAGCACCAGCTCGCCGACCTTGCGCTGGCGTTCGGCGCGCAGCACGCCTTCGCGTTCGTCCCAGTCGAGTTGGTCGACATTGCGCACCTGCTCGGCCAGCACCGAGTCAAACAGCGCCGGGTCAAAATCCGCCGCGAGGTAAATCCGTTCTTCGCGCTGGCCCTGGCGGCTGCCCAAGTCGGCGATCACCAGCCAGGGTTGTTTCATCAGGCTGTCGGCTTCGGCGAACAGTGCAGCACGGCCGTTGGCCAGGCGGTATTCAGCCCCGCCGGCACGCCGCTGCTGGGCGACGCGGTCCGGGTAGGCCAGCGCCAGCAAGGCGCCCAGCCAGCGCGGGTGATCGGGATCAGCGACCGGCTGCTCGGCCTTGCCTCTTAAATAACCACGGTATTGCCGGGCCAGTTGCCGGGCGCGCTGCACGCCACCTTGGGTGCCACGGGCCTTTTCTTCACCGGACAACAACGCCAGCCGGCTGTGCAAGTCCGCACCGGCGCCGCGCAAGATATCGCGCTCACCCAACAGCGCTGCCACGTCACACGCCATGTGCGCCAAGCCCAAATCCTGACCACGCAACAGCAGATGGGCGATGCGCGGGTGCGCCGGCAACCCGGCCATTTTCTGGCCGTGGGCGGTCAGCTTGGCGTCGCTCAGCGCGCCCAATCGTTCGAGCAAATCCTGAGCCTGTGCATAAGCTGCGGTGGGCGGAACGTCGAGCCACACCAACTGAGTCGGCGCCACGCCCCAGCGACCCAGTTGCAGGGCCAGGCCGGAAAGATCGGCCGAGAGAATTTCCGCGCTGGAATACGCCGCCAGCCCTTCATGTTGATCCTCGGACCACAACCGGTAACACACCCCCGGCTCCAGGCGCCCTGCCCGGCCGGCACGCTGGGTGGCGCTGGCGCGGGAGATGCGCTGGGTGTCGAGGCGGGTCATGCCGCTGCCCGGGTCGAATCGCGGGACCCGCGCCAGCCCGGCATCGATCACCACACGCACGCCGTTGATAGTCAGGCTGGTCTCGGCAATGTTGGTGGCCAGCACCACTTTGCGCTTGCCGGCGGGCGCCGGGTCGATAGCGGCGCGTTGGGCAGCCAGGTCCAGTTCGCCGTGCAGCGGGCATAGCAGCACCTCGGTGTTATCGCCCAGCGCGTCAGCCAATTGCTGATGGACGCGACGAATCTCGGCCTGCCCCGGCAGGAAAACCAGCACGCTGCCGGTCTCGTCGTGCAGGGCTTCCAGAAGGGTCTGCACCAACCGTGGCTCGATAAATTCGCCGGGCTGGAATGGCCGCCCCCAACGCATCTGCACCGGGTACATGCGCCCTTCACTGCGCAGGATCGGCGCATCGTCCAGCAGGCCGGCGAGGCGCTCACCTTCGAGGGTGGCCGACATCAGCAGGATTTTCAGCGGCTGCTCGTCGCGAAACAGGTCCCGGCCATTCAGGCTCAGGGCCAGCGCCAGGTCGGCGTCCAGGCTGCGCTGATCGACTTGACCGATTGCACGATCCTGTCAAGATCTCCTAACTTCCTGAAATACAAGCCTTTAGTGACGATTAAAACGAGCAGAATCAATTGACAATCATCAGAAAAACCGCATTCCTAGCCAACTATCCGTTCAGGGCACTATCGCGAGAGGTCGTCGCCTTGATGGAGCGCGTTGCTAAAGGCTACAAAAGCCCATCGGCGGTGCTGATGAAGCTCTTCGAATGTTATTGCGATCTGCAGGGCGCGAAAGTTTCGTACCTCAGCTTATCCAGTCCCTCATACCAAAATCTGGCTCGAGGCTTCTTGGGGGCTCTAGAGAGCACTGATTTCGTTGACAACGGCAAGTTGTCTCGGTGGGTATTCATTCGTGCGTTCGCTAATACCCACAACCTCATTCGAGCAGAAGTACCCGGCATGCAGGAGCTGCGGGTTGACCCAAGCAGCATGGCGAGCAACGTCTCGCTGTGGCAAGCGCAGCGCTCCAAATTGGATGAAGAAAGCATTAGGTACTGGAATGGGTGGGGAATCCCCTCTCAGCAAAAGGGGCGGGAGTATTTCCTCTACCTGCCGTGCTTGTGGGTAAGCCACGGTAAAGAATTTACGGAGGAATTCTATCGCCACTGGCAGCTTCATTTTAAAAAGTATGCTCAACCTCCATACACGGTGTTGAACAAGATGGCCAAGTACCTTTCGGAGCACGGCGAAGATTGGCCACCTGTAACGTTCCAACATCCCCGGATGATCAAGGCGTTCTTCTTGGCTTTCATGAAGGATTACTTCCTCACTGCCCACAAGCAAAAGAACAACATGAACGCACAGATCCGAAGCTGGAACTCGTTCATCACCCAATGCGAGGAGGCTTTCATCGATCCGGGTGTGTGGGCAATGCCATTTCAAGGCGGCCTTCCCAAGCCCATTGCAAGGCCTGACCTGGGCATTGGAACACATAAGAAAATGCGCGAAGATGGCGTTATTGTGCATGAGAAGCTGATTACGCCAGTTCCTCTTCACGTGACCGACGAAGAAGCAATCGAGATCATCTTCCACAACATCGAATCTGACATCTCGGTCGTAAAACTGTGGGCCACTGAACAATGCCGACAGCTGTGGTCTAGAGTTCAGGAGCGTAAAGCGCTAGCAAAACTTGGTGAGGCCATTCTACGGCACGGCAGTACAAAGTCAGTAGAACAACTGGGCCTGGAAAACATCTGCGCTACGTTTGAGCAAGACGGGTTTCAGACTGACAGCAATTATTTGACGACCCGTTTCGGAAGTGGCAACAGGGTCGAGGTAGCCAACCTGCTTGGCCTTCCAACTTCCGATAAACTTTTTCCCTATCAGTGCTTGCTTGTCACCCAGCACCCAGAGATCACTCCAAGTTTTCTGCTGAAATTTGCTGTCTTTGACGACAATGGAGACTATATCGGATTTATCAAAACCGATACCGGTGCCAACCTCATCGGCTACAAAGATCGCAAAGGCAAAAAAAGAAGTGAGCAGGTGATTGAGCTCACCGCTGAGTCCCAGCAATGGATCGAAGAGATCATCGAGATCACTGAGCCGTTGAGAAAGTTTCTGCGCAAGGAAGGAAACCCCATATGGAAGGAACTGTTTATTAGTTGCGGCCAGGGTTTTTCCTTTCCAAGCAGCACGGCTGTTGCGATCTGGAACCGCTGGAGGTTCGAAAATAGCCCAAAGGTTTATGAAGACCTGCAGCCTCAATTCGCCCCTTACGAACACCTGTTACGCTGCGACTTACAGCTGTTCCTTGAAAGACTATCGCTTGTGACTATCCGTTCGTCCTGCGGGGTGGAAATCTATCTGCGTACAAAAAGCGTTGTCGAAATGTCCAAAGCACTCGGGCATACGCGCTATGACGCTGAATTGCTGAAACGGTATCTCCCTGATGCGATCCTGGCGTTCTTCCAGTCTCGATGGATTCGTATATTCCAGCGCAGCTTCATATGCGAGGCCATGAAGGACAGCCCTTACTTGCTTGAGGCGACAGATTTCGCCACCATGAATGAGCTCCACACCTTCCTGAAGAACCATGCATTGAAGGACATTCCAAGTTATCTCGTAAACCCTGAAAACAAGCCAAGCCCAAAACAAGTCGAGTCACAAAATAGCCATATCTACATTTCGATTGATGTAGGGATCATGACCGCAATGCTTTCACTTGAAGCAGCCGTCAAGAACCCTAAAAAAGACCAAGAAGTGTGTGGCCTTGCAAAGTATTGGGCAGACGTTTCAAAAGCTGTAAGTGACGAAATCGAACGCGGCAGCGACCCTCTGCTAAAAGAGCACCTCAACACAGCCAGGATTCACTGCAACCCGTCTCAAATGGAGAAAGTTATTTATGTCGCTGCCGCCTGAGTTGGATTTCCTTGAATGTTTTTTCGTTGACCCATACGAAGCTTCCAGATCGGCTGAGTGGCTGCTCAGCGACTTCGACTCTAACGTCTGGGAATATAGCTTCGGCTTCAAAGAGACGAAGTTTATCCATTGGGATGTGAAACTTAACGACGGCAGCAGCCTAGTCGACAAAAAGAATAAAGAACTGCTGGAAGGATTCAAATACTTCCTCACAGGCTCAACTCAGGCCAATACCGCTCCGGGCCCAAAAGTCCAATGGGCCAGCGAGCTTGCCCGCGCAGTTCACATCGTCGACTTTCTGCTATTGAACGCCGAACAATTCAAACTAGCACAATATGGGCTAGCTGGATTGGGCCGAGATAAATTGAAGCTGATTTTGTCGGAAATCGGCTCCAGCAAAGACACTGCCGAGTCTATCTATGGTTGGTCAAAGCGCATGTCGCTTTACGGCCTCAGTCTCGCGTTGAAAACTAGCAAAACTGAAATCGCACACGCGATTTCCCAATGGCCTGAGTTGGCAGTCATCACTCCAGAACAGCTTGATGAAAACACACTGGACATACCGCTCGAATTGATACCTCAAGTCAGGGCTGCTCTATACTTGAAGGGATTGTACCGTGCGTCTCGTGACAAAGGGCATAATCCAAATTCTGCACGACTGTCGAACGAGATTTATAGAAATACACTTGGCGGTAGATTTCAGGATAAGCCTATTATTAGGATCTTGGCTGTCCAAAGTGAGGATGACTTCGTTCGAGAATATCCTCCAATCCCCGTCGCCACGGGAGCCCGAGACAAAATGGGTGATATCAACTTTAGCGAATATAGAAGGACGCTCTACGGCCTCGGAGGTCTTCATGACCTTGGGCTTCCTGCGCCATCAACAGAAGATTTGATAAGCGCAAAGAATTTCACTATTGATACGGCGAGCGCTGGTAGATTCCGCACGCTACCATCCCCAGTCGTTTTCAGTGCTGTCAGAAATTCCATTGAGTTTTATCTTAAGCATGGATCAAAAATCGTAGATGGGTTTTGCCGTACGATAATGTACTGCAAAAAGGAAAACATCCCGTGGAGCAAATTGACAGACCAGCAATTCAAAAAGGTAGTTGGTGAAGAGTTGACCTCAATAGGCGTCGAGAAACTTGGGATTTCGCGGCGTGCGGTTGACACGCCGTATGCTAGCGAGCTGAAGGGAACTAAAACCGAGTATTTTACGAAACTGCGTTCCAATTACGGATTGATTGAATTAGTGAAGATACTCATTGGTTGCACTCAGGTTGTTACTGGGGCATTGATGGGCCGGCGTATTGAATCGCCCCGGATTCTCTAGACACCTTGCAAGCTCATTGCGTAACGCTTTTCAAACTCTACCGGTGACAGCTGATTGTTGAAACCATGGCGGCGTTTTACGTTGTAGAACATCTCGATGTAATCAAACACATCACTCAGAGCATCTTCCCTCGTGGTGTAGATTTTTCGCTTGATCCGTTCCCGTTTCAGAAGCTGGAAAAAGCTCTCGGCCACGGCGTTGTCATGACAGTTGCCTCGGCGACTCATGCTGG
>NZ_JARIXR010000038.1:0-47970 GCF_029269205.1 Pseudomonas sp. 1912-s
ACTACCTGCGTTCGGCCAGCGTGGTTTAACGGGGCGCCTAAGATCAAGATCAAAAGCAGATCAACAGCACAGCGGCCTACAGGCCGGCTTGAGTGGTGTGAAGCAAAGGCAACATCAAGATCAAAATCTACAGCGGGCACGGTCAAATGTGGGAGCTGGCTTGCCTGCGATGGCCTCACCTCGGTGTACCTGAGAGACCGAGTTGTCTGCATCGCAGGCAAGCCAGCTCCCACAGAAAAGCAGAGCTGCATCAGTTTCAGATTTGGCTTTGGCTTTTGATCTGGCTTCTACCACTCAAGCCGGCCTGTAGGCCGCTGTGCTCTTGCTTTTGATCTTGATCTGGCTCTGACTGCCCCATTCAGCCCGAGGCCGAACGCAGGTGGTGCGGAGCGGGTAAACCGGCAGGACGCCGGTTTAGCCGCGCTGGGCCAAGGATGGCCCATCGCGGCGGCCCGCGGAGCATCGCCGGAGTGAGGGAACGCCGAGCCTAGGCGAGGCGCCGACAGGCGGGGCAGAGCCCTTTGCTTACTTTGGGGCTTTTCCAAAGTGAGTCGCTGTAAGAGCGAAACCATAAGTGGCCGTTACCTAACAAACGGATATACACCCAATCACACCCGCCCCTCCCTACCACACCCATCCCGCAACTGCGCCGCCAGCTTCCCCTCATCCAACGCCCCTTCCCACTTGGCAATAAACAGCGTCGCCACCCCATTGCCAATCACATTAATCAACGCCCCACCCTCAGAAATAAACCGATAAACCCCAAGCACCAACACCAACCCCGCCGCCGGAATCACATCCAGGCTGCCCAGCGTCGCCGCCAACGTAATAAACGCCCCACCCGTCACACTGGCAGCACCCTTGGAAGTCAGCAGCAAAATCAGCAACAACGTGACCTGGTGCCAAAGGTCGAGGGGAATATCCAACGCCTGGGCAATGAAAATCGCCAGCACCGTCATGTTGATGCAACTGCCATCCAGGTTGAAACAGTACCCCGACGGCACCACCAACCCCACCACCGATTTCTCACACCCCAGGCGCTCAAGCTTGCCCATCAACCGCGGCAACGCCGACTCCGAAGACGATGTCCCAAGCACCAGGAACAACTCATCACGAATGTACTTGAGAAACTGCCACAGACTGAACCCGGCCAACCGCGCCACCAGGTTCAACACCACAAACACAAAGAAAACCGCCGTCACGTAGTAGCAAATCAGCAAGTTCCCATAGGCCCCCAACGACCCCACACCATACTTGCCGATGGTAAACGCCATCCCCCCAAACGCCCCCAGCGGCGACACATACATGACAATCTTGACCATGCGAAAAAACGCCTGGGCCACCAGATCAATCAGGCTCAGCAACGGCTTGCCCGCCGCCCCCAGCATCTGCAAGGCGAACGCAAACAGGATGGAAATAAACAGCACCTGCAGGATATCGCCCTCGGCAAACGCCCCAAACACCGTGCTCGGCACGATATGCGTAAGGAACCCCACCACACTCTGCTCATGGGCCAGCTTGCTGTAGCCGGCAACTGCCTGGCCATCAAGGGTCGCCGGGTTGATGTGCATCCCCGCGCCGGGCTGCATCAGGTTGACGCCGATCAGGCCGATCACCAGCGCCAGGGTCGTGAGCACTTCGAAGTACAGCAGCGACTTGAAGCCGACCCGGCCGATGCGCTTGAGGCTCTGCATGCTGGCGATGCCGCTGACCACGGTGCAGAAGATGATCGGGGCAATCAGCATCTTGATCAGCTTGATGAACGTGTCGCCCAGGGGCTTCATCTGTTCGCCAACGCCAGGGTAAAAGTGCCCGACGATGATGCCCAGCAGGATCGCCAGCAGCACCTGCACATACAGGTGGCGCAGTACGCGGCGCAGGCGTGACGGGGATTTTTCCGAAATCATGCTTGTTATTGTTTTCATGAGTGGACCTTGTTGTGGGAGGGTGAAACCTCTACGACACGACGTTGATCAGGCTCCCGCTGTGGTAACCCTGAAGGTTGCCGAGGATGCCGTCGGCCAGCCGTTGCAGGCTGCTCTGGCTGGCCCAGGCCACGTGGGGCGTGACGATCAGGTTGGGATGCGGGCTGTTGAGCAAGGGGTGATCGGCCGGCGGCGGTTCCTGGCACAGCACATCCAGCGCGGTGCCACCCAGGCGGCCGCGCTCCAGTGCCGCGAGCACGGCGGACTCATCCACCAGCGGCCCGCGTGCGGTGTTGATCAGCAAGGCGCCGGGTTTCATCTGTGCACATTCAGCAGCGCCTATCAGGTGACGGGTGCGCTCGGTCAGCGGGCAATGCAGGGAAATCACGTCGCTTTGCGCCAGCACGGTTTCAAACGATTGGTAACCCTGGCGCACCGACGTCACGCCCCGGTGTTCAGCAAACAGCAGGCGCATGCCCAACGAACTTGCCAGGCGCGCCGTGGCCAGGCCAATCGCGCCTTTGCCGAAGATGCCCAGCACGCTGCCTTGCACATCCTGGATCGGCGCGCGGTGCACGCAAAAGTGTCGCGAGTCCGGCCAGTCCTGCCGGGCCGCACGCTGGTAGGCAAACAGCTGCCGGCGCAGGGCGAAGATCGAGGCGATTACCGATTCGGCAACGCTTTGCGCCGAATACGCCGGCACGTTGGACACCGTCACGCCGAAGTCGCGGCAGGCGGCCAGGTCGATGCAGTCGTAGCCGGTGGCCGCGACGCAGATGAAGCGCAGGTTCGGCAGTTGTTCCAGTTCGACGCGGCCAATGCGCACCTTGTTGGTGATCAGCACGTGGGCATGCCGGGACACGTCCACCACTTGATCAGCAGGCGTATCGGGGCGGTCTTGCCAGTCAGTGACCCAGGCCGGCGCGGGAATGTTCAGGGGCAGGCTGTCGCTGTCGAGGAACACCACGTTCATGGCTGTACCTGCTCGGAAATCTCGATCAGGTTGAGGTCCGGGTCGCGCACATACACCGAGCGGATCGGCCCGGTGGCGCCCGTGCGCATCACCGGGCCTTCGATGATTGGCCACTCGACCCTGGCCAGGTGCGCAATCACCTGATCCAGTGGAACCGAGGCGATAAAACACAAATCCAGCGCCCCCGGCACCGGCAAGTGCGCCTTGGGTTCGAACTCGTGGCCGCGCACGTGCAGGTTGATTTTCTGCTGGCCGAAGGCGAACGCCTTGCGCCCGCCGGCGAAGGTCTGCACCTGCATGCCCAGCACGCGCACGTAGAAATCCTCGGCGGCAACCGGGTCGAGGGTGGTGAGTACCAGGTGGTCAAGATGGTCGATCATGGGCGCAGCTCCAGGGTGTTGGCCACCTGCTTTTCCAGGCGGGCGACATGGGCGGGAATCGGGTGCAGGTCCAGGCGTTTGCCGGCCTTGAGGACCTGGCTGGGAATCTCGTGGCCGATCAGGTCGGGCAGTTGCCGGGCAACGGCCAGCACGCGGTCGAGGTCGACGCCGGTGCTGAAGCCCATCAGTTGCAGCATGTGCAGCAGGTCTTCGGTGCACACATTGCCGCTGGCACCCGGCGCGTAGGGGCAACCGCCGAGGCCGCCGAGTGATGAATCGAAGCGGTCAACCCCGGCGTCGATGGCCGCCAGGGCGTTGGCCAGGGCCATGCCACGGGTATTGTGAAAATGCAGGGTCAGTTGCAGCGCCGGGAACCGCTCACGCACAGCCCGGGACAGCGCCTCGACCTGGCTCGGGTAGGCCATGCCAGTGGTGTCGCACAAGGTCACGCCACGGGCACCCAATTCCGCGAAGCGCTCGACCCAATGCAGCACCTCCCCCACCGGTACATCGCCCTGCATCGGGCAGCCAAACACCGTCGACAGCGACACATTGATCGCCACCGGGCCCTTGGCGCCGATCACGCTGAACACTTCGCGCAGTTGAGCGAACGACTGCTCGCGGCTCATGCGCAGGTTGGAGCGGTTGTGGGGTTCGCTGACCGACATCACCAGGTTGGCTTCATCAATGTTGCACGCCAGCGCCCGCTCGGCGCCACGCACGTTGGGCACCAGCACGGTGTACTCCACTGCGGGGTTGCGGCGGATGCCGTGCATCACCGCTTCGGCATCCCGCAACGCGGTGATGGCCTTGGGCGAGGTAAACGAGGTGACTTCGATCTTGGCGAAACCGCACTGGCTGAGGGCGTCGATCATGGCGATCTTGTCGGCGGTCTCGATAAACCGTGCTTCGTTCTGGAAGCCGTCACGGGTGGCGACTTCCTGCAAAAACAGGCGTTGCATGGCTGTTCCTCCGGTTCAAATAATGCCGCGCTGGCGCCAGTCGGCTTGCTGCGCGGGGGCGATGCCGAGGCCGTCGAGGATCTCGGTGGTGTGCTGGCCCAGGGTGGGCGCCGGGTGCATGACGCGGCCCGGGGTGGTGCCCAGCTTGGGCACGATGCCGGGCAAGGTCACCGGCGTGCCGTCGCCAAGCACGCTGTCGAGGAGCATGTCGCGGGCCCGGTAATGCGGGTCGTGGGCGATGTCGGCGGCGGTGTAGATCTTGCCGGCGGGGATGCGCGCTTCGGTGAGGATCGACAGCACTTCTTCCAGCGGCAGGTGTGCGGTCCATTGGGAGATGGCGGCGTCGATGCGTTCAACCTGCAACACCCGGCCGTCGTTCTGCGCCAGCGCCGGGTCGGCGGCCAGGTCGGGTCGACCGATGACCTCCATCAGGCGCTGATAGATGCTGTCGCCATTGCCCGCGATCAACGCAAAACCGCCGTCGCGGCAACGGTACGCATTGGTCGGCGCAATGCCCGGCAAGCTGCTGCCGGCGGGTTCGCGCACGGCGTTGAACACCGAGTATTCGGGCAACAGGCTTTCCATCATGTTGAACACCGACTCGTACAGCGCCACGTCGATCTGCTGGCCTTCGCCGCCGTTCTGGTCGCGGTGCCGCAGGGCCAGCAGGATGCCGATCACCCCGTGCAACGCCGATAGCGAGTCGCCAATGGAAACGCCCACTCGCACCGGCGTACGCCCCGGCTCGCCGGACAGGTGGCGCAGGCCGCCCATGGCTTCGCCGATCACGCCGAAGCCGGGTCGGTCCCGATAAGGGCCGGTCTGGCCGTAGCCGGAGACCCGCAGCATGATCAACTTAGGGTTCAGCGCATGCAGCGTGTCCCAGCCCAGGCCCCAGCTTTCCAGGGTGCCGGGGCGGAAATTTTCGATCAGCACATCGGCGTCGGCCACCAGTTGGCGCACCACCTGCTGGGCCTCGGCCTGGCGCAAATCAAGGGTCAGCGAGCGTTTATTGCGTGATTGCGCGGCCCACCATACAGACGTGCCGTCGTGCAGCAGTCGCCATTTGCGCAGCGGGTCGCCGGTCACCGGCGGTTCGATCTTGACCACCTCGGCGCCGAATTCGCCGAGCATCTTGGCGGCAAAGGGTCCGGCAATCAGTTGACCCAGCTCCACGACCTTGAGACCTTGCAGCGGTAAGCCCATGACGTTTTCCGTTCTTGTTGAGTGCGTGTGCCCTGGATAATCGACACAAACCGGGCGGATGAAAATTTCGGATTTCGCCACTATCCTTTCCAGATTGGAAACCCTCGGACTCCCTTGATGATCAATCCCCTGCATTTCGACCTGCTGTCCCTGCGCTTGCTGATCTTCGCCGCCGAAACCGCCAACCTCACCCGCGCCGCGGAAAAGGCCAACATGACCGTCTCGGCCGCCAGCAAGCGCCTGGCCGAACTGGAGCGCACCACCGAATGCCCGCTGTTCGTGCGCCTGCCACGGGGGCTGGAGCTGACGGCGGCGGGACAAGGCATGGTTGGACACGCAAAAATCATCCTGGAAGGCGTCAACCGCATGGCCTGCGACGCCAGTGACTACGCGGTGGGGGTGCGCGGGCATGTGCGGCTGTTCGCCAACACGTCGGCGGTGGTGCAGTTCCTGCCGGACGACCTGGCGGCGTTCCTGCGGGACAACCCCCACGTGCGCATCGGCCTGGAAGAAGCCCTCAGCGAGCCGATCATCCAGGCGGTGGAAAGTGGCCGCGCCGATATCGGGATCTTTGCCGATAACGTCCCGGCCGAGGGGCTGTACAAGCTGCCGTACCGTGAAGACCGGCTGGTGTTGCTGGTGCCTGTGGGCCATGCGCTGGCGGCGCAGCGCTGCGTTTCTTTCAGCGACACCCTGGGTTTTGACTACGTGGCCCTGAATCAGGGCAGCTCGCTGCTGCGCCGGATCACCGACGCCGCCGCGAGCGCCGGCAAGGTGCTCAAGGTGCGGATCCAGGTCAGCAGTTTCGACGGGATCTGCCGGATGATCGAAGCCGGGCTGGGCATCGGTATCCTGCCGTTGTCATCGGTGCGTGACGAATTGCTGGGCAGCCGGTTGATCGCGGTGGAACTGGACGACGACTGGGCGCAGCGCACCCTGTTTGTCGGGGTCAGCAGCCAGGCGCAGTTGGCACCGGAAGCAGCAAAGCTGTTCGAGTACCTGAGCCAGCGCAACCCTTAGCGAAACCGCGCGATCACCGCCTCCACCACCGGGTTAGGGCGCTGGGTGTTCCAGGCGATGGCCGTGGTGACGACATTGAGTTTCTGGCTCAACCCGCGAAACACCACATTGGCCGGGGCCAGTTTTTTCAGCGACGCCGGCACCAGCGCAATGCCCTGCCCATAGCTGACAAAGGCGATCTGCGAGGCCACCGAACGCACCTCATGCAGCACCCGTGGGGAAAAACCGCTGGCGCGGCAGGTGGCGATCAGGTTGTCGAAATACACCGGGCTGACATTGCGCGAGAACATCACCAACGGTTCATTGGCCAGGCTCGACAGGCTGATGCGCGTGCGGCTCGCCAATGGGTGATCGGTCGGCAAGGCCACCACCAACCGGTCTTCCGTCAGCGGCAGCGACTGCACCGAGGCGCCCAGGTCGCCGTCCAGACGGGCGAAGGCCAGGTCGATGTCCCCCGCTTCCAGCGCCGGCAGCGCCTCGACGCTGTCGATTTCCCGCACCGACACCGTGAGCTGGGGGTAATCGAGTTTCAGTTGTTCGATCAGGCCGGGCAACACATCGAACATCGCCGTGGAGATCGCGCCAATGGTCAACATCCCCGACTGCCCCGCCACCGCTTCCTCCACCGCAAGCTCCAGGCGCTCCAGTTGCTCGGCGAACTTGCGCACCGCCGGCAGGATCGCCGCGCCCACCGGGGTCAACTGGGCCCCGCGTCGCGAGCGGTCGAACAGTTTGACCTTGAGCGCCTGCTCCAGCACCTGGATCTGCTCGCTCAGAGGCGGCTGGGACATGCCAAGGCGCTTGGCGGCGCGGCCGAAGTTCTGCTCTTCGGCCACCGCGAGGAACAGCCAGAGGTGACGAATCAGGCGAAAGTTGATCATGGTTTTATCCATAGGTTAAGCGTATGCAAGGCTTCTGTACTTCGTAATATACCTATCAAAGCGACTCGCTGACACTGGCCGCCTCCGTCACCCGAGGCTTGCCCATGACCGCTGACCACTTGCTCGACCGCCTGGCCGCACTGGACACCAACACCGTGTCCGACGCCCTCGACTTCCTCGGCCTGCCCGGTGCTACCGTAGGCCTGCGCCCGCTGTGGAACTGCCCGAAGATCGTCGGTCGCGCCAGTACCGTATTGCTCGGCCCCAAGTCCGACGCGGCCCCCACGGTGCACCTGATCACGCCGGTGATCGAACAGGTGGAGAGCCGCGACCGGGTGCTGGTGATTGCCGGCGGCATCGAGGGCATTTCCTGCTGGGGCGACATCATCGCCAACGCGGCGTCGCGCAAACACATACGCGGCACGGTGATCGACGGGTTCAGCCGTGATATCGACGGTAGCGAGGCCATCGGCTACCCGGTGTACGGGCGCGGCGTGACCATGATCAGCGCACGCAACCGCGTGGTGCAGCTCGATGCCGGCGTGCCCCTCAGCGTTGCGGGCGTCAGCGTCAGCGAGGACGACTATGTGATCGCCGATGTGTGCGGCACGGTGTTCGTGCCCCAGGCGATGATCGAAAAGGTCCTGGACCTCGGCGAGCGCATCGCCCGCCGCCAGGACGGCATGGTGCAGGCGGTGCGCAGCGGGCGCTCGGTGGTCGAGGTGATGCACGACGCACAGTTCGAGGCGATCACCCAATGAGCCCCGATATCCAGCGGCTCAACCCGCGCCTGGCCAGCGCGCAACCGTCTGCCACCTATCGCATCATGGACCGCGTGGCAGAACGCCGGGCGCAAGGTGCACAGATCATCTCGCTGTGCGCCGGCGAGCCGGATTTCGATACGCCGGCGCACATCCGCGAAGCCGCGATCCAGGCCATTGAAAACGGCCATACCCGCTACACCCAGGTGGCGGGTGCCCGCGCCCTGCGCGAAGCGGTGGCGGCGAAGTTCCGGCGTGAAAACGGCCTGGACGTGTCCTGGCAGGATACCCTCGTGTGCAACGGCGGCAAACAGGTGATCTACAACGCCCTGGCGGCCACCCTCAACGACGGCGACGAGGTGATCGTGCCCGCGCCGTACTGGGTCAGCTACCCGGAGATGGTGCAGCTGTGCGGCGGCGAAGCGCGCATCGTCACCTGTGGGGCCGACAGTGGGTTCAAGCTGACAGCCGAGGCGCTGGCCACGGCGATCACCCCGCAGACCCGCTGGCTGATCCTCAATTCGCCCTCCAACCCGACGGGTGCGGTGTACAGCGAGGACGAGTTGCGGGCACTCGCAGCGGTGTTGTTGGCCTACCCGCAGGTGCTGATCCTCGCCGATGACATCTACGAGCACCTGATCTTCGACGGCCAGCCATTTCACACCCTGGCCCAGGTTGAACCGCAGCTGGCATCGCGCACATTGACCATGAACGGTGTGTCCAAGGCCTACGCCATGACCGGTTGGCGCATCGGTTTCGCCACCGGGCCGCGCTGGTTGCTGGAGGCCATGGAAAAGCTGCAAGGCCAGCAAACCTCCGGCGCCTGCTCGATCTCGCAACAGGCGGCCCTCGCTGCACTGGAAGGCCCCAAGGACTTCATCCGCGACAGCCGCGTGGCGTTCCAGGCGCGTCGGGATTTGATGGTCGACCTGCTGAACGACACCCCGGGCCTGGGGTGCATCCGCCCCGCCGGCGCGTTTTATGCGTTTGCCTCCTGCGCGGCGCTGATCGGGCGTACCTCGGCGGGCGGGCGCGTGCTGCACAGCGATGAAGAGGTGGCCCTGGCGCTGCTCGATGAGGCCAATGTGGCCGTGGTCCACGGCAGCGCCTTTGGCCTGGGGCCGTACCTTCGCATCGCCTATGCCCTGGATGATGCCTCGTTGCGCCAGGCGTGCGAGGCAATCCGCGGCTTCTGCAGCAGCCTGCTGACTGAAGAGGAAAAGTGATGAATTCACATAAATAAATATCGCTAATGGTGGCGTTCGGCCCTTCATAAGATTAGGGCCGAACAGGACAACACTCACAACAACAAGGTCCGCCCCATGTCTATGCCTGAAGTCATAAAACCCGCTGTGCGCAGCCAATACCGCTGGGTGGTTGCGGCGCTGATTTTCCTGATCTACACGGTGGCCGCGGCCGACCGGGCCAATCTCGGCGTGGCGCTGCCGTTTATTCGCCAGGAATTTGAAATGAGCAACGCCCAGGCCGGCGGTCTCGTCAGCCTGTTCCTGCTGGCTTACGCCCTGGCGCAACTGCCTTCGGGCTTTGCCTTCGGCCGCTTTGGCGTGAGCCGCATCCTCCCGGGAGCCATGGTGCTGACCTCGTTGCTGACCGGCCTGGTGGGCACCGCCAGCTCACTGCTGGCGCTGAAACTCTATCGCCTGGGGCTGGGCGTCGCCGAGGGCCCGTTGCCCATCAGCATGACCACCACCATCAACAACTGGTTTCCGGCGCGGGAAAAAGGTACTGCGTCGGGGATCTTTCTCTCGGCGGTGAAGTTCGGGCCGGTGATCGTGCCGCCGCTGTGTGCCGTGATCATTTCGGTGTGGGGCTGGCGCGAGATTTTCTACTTCTTTGCCATCCCCGGCATCGTGCTGGCAGTGGTCTGGTACTTCCTGGTCGCCGACCACCCGTCCCGCAGCCGCTTCGTCAATCAAGCCGAACTCCAGTACATCGTCGAAGACACGGCAATCACCCAGACCGCCCGCGTGCACAAGACCCCGGCCTGGGTGGAAAAGCTCGACCGGATGATTCGCACCCGCGATGAAAAGCGCCTGGAAACCAACCGCGAGGTGTTCAAATCCTGGAACGTCTGGGGCTGCGCCACCAGCTATTGCTTCCAGCTCGGCGTCTCCAGCGTGCTGCTGGCATGGATCCCGACCTACCTGATGACGGTCAAGCAGTTCTCGATCATGAACATGGGCCTGGTCTCGGCAGCGCCCTGGGTGGGTGCGGTGCTGGGCAACCTGCTGGGTGGCTGGTGCTCCGACCGCCTGATGGGCGGGCGCCGCAAGCCGGGCATGCTGCTGTCGGCGGTCGGTACCTCGTTGATGATGTACCTGCTGATCAACTCACCGGCCGAGCCCCTGCCCTATGGCTTGCTGCTGATGCTGACCGGCGTGGTGTTGAGCCTCGGCTTCTCCTCCTACATGGTCTACCCGATGGGCCTGACCACCAAGAAGACCTTCCCGATCTCCAACGCCATCGTGAACATGATCGGCCAGCTCGGCGCCGCTGCAACGCCCTTCATCACCGGCCTGCTGCTGGACAACTACGGCTGGAACTACGTGTTCGCCTGGCTGGCGATCGGCTCGTTCATCAGCTTCATCATCTTGCTGACCATCGCCGAGCCGCGCCCGGCCTCCCCCCACCCGAACTGATTTGTCACCACCACAAGGAGTTACCCATGTCGCCCCAAGACCAAGAATTGGTTGCCCTGTTTGCAGGCCTGGACACCCCGGGCGTGTCCGACGCCCTGGACAAACTCGGCCTGCCCGGCCAATGCCTGGGGATCATGCCCCTGGACAACTATCGCCAGGTGGTGGTCGGCCCGGCCTTCACCGTGCGCTACGTCAGCGCCAGCACCCCGCCGGGCACCGTCGGCGACTTTGTCGATGACGTGGCCGAAGGCGATGTGGTGGTGATCGACAATGACGGGCGCACCGACTGCACCGTGTGGGGCGACATCATGACCCAGTACGCCGGCAGCCAGCGGATCGCCGCGACCGTGATCGATGGCGTGTGCCGCGACGTGAGCAAGGCGCTGGGCGACGGCTACCCGTTGTTCACCAAGGGCCGGTTCATGCGCACCGGCAAGGACCGGGTTGAAGTGGCGTCGGTGAACCAGCCCGTTTCCATCGGCCAGGCCCGCGTATGCGCCCGGGACATCGTGGTCGCCGATGCCAACGGCGTGGTGATCGTGCCCCGCGAGCGCGCCCATGAAGTGGCGGCCTGCGCGCGCTCGATTGAAGCGGTGGAAGCGCGTATCCGGGCGCTGCTGGATGAAGGCAAATCGCTGCGCGAAGCGCGGGCAGCGCTGGGCTATCACACCCTGCAACGCAAGGGCTGACACACCCTTAGTTGGCCGGTCGCAACAGCTGCATCTGCTGGCGGTAGTCATCCGTCACCTGCCGCGACTGGCCGCTGCTGGTAATCACCCGGGGCGTGATCAGCACGATCAATTCGGTGCGGTCTTTTGATTTGCTGGTGTTGCCAAACAACCAGCGCAGCCCGGGGATTTTCCCCAGGTAGGGCACGGCGCTGACACTCTCGGCGTTGTCCTGCTTGATCAGCCCGCCGAGCAACACGGTCTGGCCGCTTTGCACCGCCACCTGGGTCGACACCGAGCGCGTGGAGATCCGCGGGTTGTTGGGCGTATCGCTGCTGTTGGTGGTCGGGTTCTCGGCGTCGCTGACCTGCTGCTGAATGTCCATATACACCAGGCCGCCCGGGTTGATGCGCGGCACCACGTCCAGAATCACCCCGGTCTGCACGTATTCGACGCTGCTCAACGTGGTGTCGGAGTTGCCGGTGTTGACCGTGGTCTGGCTGATGGGGATGTTGTCGCCCACCTGGATCTGCGCCGGCTGGTTGTTCATCACCACCAGCGACGGCGCCGACAGCACTTGGGTGCGGCCATTGGTTTCCAGGGCGTGCAAGGCCACTTGCAGGTTGGAGCTGACGAAGGAATAGAACAGCGAATCGGCGCCCAACCCCGCCCCGCCACCGCCCAGCGCGCCCTGGCTGCCGGGGGTGTTGGCTACCGTGGTGCTGGTGGAATTGCCCGCCAGCCGCCCCAGGTACCATTGCACCCCGAGGTCCAGCTCGCCGGTGAGTTTGACTTCGAGGATGCGCGTCTCGATCTGCACTTGCAGCGGCGGGTTGTCGAGGCGCTTGATCGCCGACTCGATTTCCTTCCACTGCACGGGGCGGGTGCGCACCAGCAACTGGTTACTGCTTTTTTGCGCGGTGATCCGGGTGCCGGCGTCGAGGCTTTTGGTGGCCGCGCCCTGCTCCGCACCGTCACTGTCTTCGCTGGCGGCCGGGGCCGGGTCTTCAGCCTCTTTGGCGGGCGGGTTATTGCCGCTGTTGTCCAGGCCACCCGGGGTGCTGCCACCGGTGTTGAGTGACGACAAGGTTGCGGTGCGCAACCCCGGCGCCACCTTGGCCGGGGTGTCGTCCTTGATCGCGCCGGTGCCGTAGATTTGCCGCAGGTACTTGGCGAGGTCGGTGGCCTTCATGTTGCGCACGTCGTAGACGTACATCTGCGGTTCGTTGCCGCCGCCTTCGTCGATGGTGTGAATCCAGTCGCCGACTTCGCTGAGGTACTGCGGCTGGGACGAGATCGCCACCACCGAGTTGGTCCGCTCAATCGGCAAAAACCGCACCATGCCCGCCAGGGGCATGCCGCTGTCGGGGCCGAACATTTTCTGCAGTTCGGGCATCAACTCGGCCACCGAGGCCCGTTGCAAACCGAACACCCCCACCGACATGCCTTTGAGCCAGTCGACGTCAAAGGTGTCGATGGTGTCCTGGTAGTTGGCCAACTCATCCGGCGTGCCGGCCAGGCTCAGCACATTGCGCGCCGGGTCCACCAGCAGGAACGCGTTTTCCCGGGCGAACGGCTTGAGCAGTTTCTGCATTTCCGTGGCCGAGATATAGCGCAGCGGAAACAGCCGCGCCGAGAGCCCGCTGGAAGGCTGGGACACGCTCATTTCCGGCACCAGCTTGCCCGCCACGGCCTGGTTGGCCGGCAGGATCACGTAGCGCTGGCCCTGGCGGATCATTGCGTTATCGGTCCACGACAGCAGGGTTTCGAGGATCGACAACGCCTGCTGCTTGTTCACCGGTTTTGAGGTGGAAAAGCTCACGTTGCCCTTCACGCCCTGGGCAATGCTGTAGTTCTCGTGCAACAGGTCGCCCATCACGCTGTTGATCACCGCTTCAATCGGCTGGTCGGCGAAGTTGAACACGATGTCGCCACTGGCCTCATCCTTGACCGCAGGCGCCGGCGCGGGCGCGGGCTGGCGCACAAACTGCTGGTTGCCGCGAATCAACTGGCGCTGGGGCGGCGTGGGCGTCCGGGATTGGCGACTGTCAGCAGCAGGCGGCTCGCTGGCCGGGTCCACGGGCGGTCGTTGTGAGCCAGTGCCCTGCATCGCCTCGTGAAGCAAGGCGTCGTCCGGGTCGAGGTGATCGGGGAGTGACCCACAGCCGCCCAGGGAGACGGCAGTGGCCAGGCAAAACACAGTGGTGCGCAAGGCGCCGGGGCAAGTATCGATCAAGGGGCGGGCTCGTGAGGAAGGGAAATCGGTGGCGTGGTGGACGGCGGCGGCAAACGCGGGACACTGAGGCTCAGGACCTGCGTGCATCCATCCAGCACAAAACGGGCGTGCAACGGTGTCAGGTGTTCCAGGCGCCAGCCATTGGGCAAGGTCTGGCCCTGATGGACTTTGAGTGGCGGGCCTTCCGCTCGCGTGAACAGCGCGACCCGCAGGTCGCCGTCCAGCAGCACACCGCTGAGCTTCAGGCTCGACAGGCTGGAAATCTCGGCCTGGCCAACGGCGGCATCGGGGCTGCGGTCGGGGCTGAACAGCGGCGCCTGCCAGGTGCCGGCGAGGCTTTCCAGGGTCGCGCTCGGGGCGACAAGCACCTTGGCCGAGGCAGTGGCGCGCGCTGTGCCGGCAGACTCATCCAGCCACTGCGGCGCATCGCCGATGCTGCTCAGGATGCCCACCATCAGCAGGCCCAGCAGCCCGGCCACACCGAGCAAGCCCCACTCCAGCGGGCGCAATGCATTGATCATCGGCGGGCCTGCGTGGCGATTGCCGGTTGCAGATAACCGCGCACCAGCAGGTGCACCACCAGCTTTCCGGCGCCACCGCTGGCCGGGGCATTCGGCCCGCGACGGATGCTCATTTCATCCACGAACAGGAACGGCCGCTGGTACTCCAGTTCATGCAGGATTGCGGTCAGGGGCTCGATGGCGCAGTTGAGGGTCAGGCTGACTTTTACCTGGCGATAGGGCTCGGTGTCGTCCTGCTCCGGGGTGATGGGCATGCGCTGGGTCAGGCTGCACCCGCCGCCGAGGCTGGCGCGGCGGCTGATCAGGTCGGCGATGCGCTGCATCAGGTCGGCCGCCACGGCGCTGGGGTCATCCCCGGGCAACAGGCTGGTGCTGCTGGCCGGGTCCTGGCGGGCTTGCTCCAGTTGCTCGCGCAAGGCGGCGCCCTGGTGCAGCAGTCCGGCGTAGCGTTGCTGTCGTTCGCGCAGCTGTTCGGCTTGCTCGCCCATGGCACGCAATGGCCCGGCGAACCAGCTGTCGATCAGCAGCCAGTAAGCGCTGCCGAGCACCAGCGCCAGCACCAGCAAGGCCGCGCCGCGACGTTCACGGGGTGTCAGTGGTCGGCGCATCGGCGGCCTCCTGGTGCAAGTGGGCGCTCAAGGAAAACTGATCCTTGCCGGTTTGCGCATCGGGTTGGATCACCCCTTCGAACTGGGCGTTTTCGAGGCTGTGACAGGCCTTGATCCGGGTGATCAAGGCACTCGCCTTGGCGCTCTGCCCGGAGAAGGAAACGTCGGCGCCGTGGTTGACGTCCAACTGGTCGATCCAGGTGTCGACGGGCAGGCACGCGGTCAGTTCATTGAGCAGTGCAGCCAGCGGCGGTTGTGCCGACTTGCGGCGAATCAGGTACTGCGCGGCGCCACGGGTGTTGAGCAATTGCTGGCGCAGGCGCTGGTTCTCCGCGACCTGGGCTTTTTGCTGCTGCACCTGCTCATGCATGACGTCGAGCACCCGCTGGCGGTCGTTGAGCCACAGCAGCATCGCCGCAATCAGCAACGCGCCGCACAGCCACGGCAAGCTGCGTTGCAAGCCCTTCCCGGCCGGGCGCTGGCGGGGGCGGAGCGGAGCCGGCAGCAAATCGATGCCCATTGCGTTCACATCCACCGCGTGGGGCTGCAAGCCGAGGCCGGCGCAGTCCACCAGGATCTGGTCCAGACGCGCTCGCAGGATCGCCACCAGGGTCACCTGCACGTGCGTGGCGGTGCGCCGCTCCTGACGGGCCACGAAGTACAACTGCCCGGCCTCGAACGGGGTAAAGCGGTCCAGCTCGTAACCCACCACCGTCGACAGGTTGCGCGCCGCCGCCAGGGGCAACTGCAAGGTTTGCAGCAGCACCGCCGACGGCGCAAGCACCAACACCTGGCGCACTTCGCCGGGGGGCTTGGCCACCGGCTCGGTCAAGGGCCAGTGGTAGCGGTGCTCGGGGATGTCGTGGAGCGACAGCCACGCCGGCAGGCAGCCACGCAGCTCCTTGAGCCACAGCCGCCAGCCCAATTGCAGCAAACTGCCGTGCCAGCGCCGGGTGAGCGGTGCTGCCAGCTGTTGAAGGCGCGCCACGGGCGCTGAAAAGTCTGGATTCATTCTTGCCAACGCAGCACCCGATAAGGTTGTGCGCTTCCCTCCGATGGGCTCAATAACACGGTGGTGCGTAACCGGGCGTGGTAACCGCCGGGGCGTTGCGCGCGGCTGTCGATCACCAGCACGTCACCGGGGTCGGCGCCCACCGCGCTCTGCCGTGGCAGGTCCAGGGCGTGGCGCATCAACGGGCTGGCGAAGGCGGGATCGGGCCGGTCCAGGCCACTCCACAGGCTGATTTCCGGAGCGAGCCGGCTGTACAGCGCCTGGGTCATGCCAGGCAATTGCCGCACTTCCTCCACCACCCGGAACGGTGCCAGGCCTTCGTTGCGCCGCGCCTCCAGGTCCTTGGCCAGCCGGTTGGCCTGAGCCTGGGTGGCGCCGCAGGCCAGGGCCAGGCGGGCAAAATCGGTGGGCTCGGCGCTGTTCAAATACAACTTGCCGCGCTCGCTGTGCAGGCTCACCTGCAACTGCGCGTCATCAAATACCAGGGGTATTTCCCGGCCATCGGCAATCCACTGTTTACGCTGCAAGGGATCGGCCAGCGCCTGCAGGGCCAACGCCACGCCCGCCTCCGCCGCCAGCAGCGCCTGGGTGTGCTGGCGATGCCACAGGGCCTGGCGAGTCTCCAACTGCACCCAACCGGCCAGGCCGCCCAGCAGCAGACTGAGCAACGCCAGCACCCACAGCACCAGCAGCAGTGCAACGCCGCGCTGGTGCTTCATTCGCCTGCCCCCGCACTGGAGAGATTCAGCCGCAGGGCGACCACCTGGGTCACCCACGGCACCGGCCCGTTGACCCGCGCCGCAATGCGCACCGCGTACGGCAGGCGCTTGGTCCACGGCCAGTCATTGATCCAGCCCGTGGCCTGGCCCTTGGGCGACACGCCGCGATAGCTGAATTGCAGGGTCTCGACGTTCCTCAGCAACACCTGCGGTTCACTGCGGGTGGCCGGCACACTCACCTGGGCACTGGACTCAAACCGCGCGAACGCCACCTGCAACTGGCGCTCCGCCAACTGCAAGGTGAAGCGCTGGATGCCGCCGCCGAGCACGCCCGGCAAGGTCGCGACGAATTGCAGGCGCTGGGCAGAGCCGACGAAAAAGCCGTTGGTCTGGCTGTCGTCCTCGGTCACGTCCAGGGGCAGCGCCTCGCTGATGGTTGTGCGCAGGAACTGTTGGGCGGCGCGCATTTCATCCAGGCTGACGGTGTAGCGCTGGGCCTTGAGCACGGCGCGGTTGGCGCCCAGCAACGCGCCGCCCACCAGCACCAGCAACACGCCCAGCAAGCCGAGCACAACCAGGATTTCCAATAAGGTAAAGCCCTGTTGACGCTGATTCACAGGCCGGCCCCGTCGGTGGCGGCGCGCAGCTTCAAGGTGCTGAACCGCGCCTGGCGCCGGGCCTCGCTGACGGTCAGGTCGAGCCGAAACAAGCGCGGCTGACCGATACCGGTCGGCTGCTGGGCGATGGTCAGTTGCCAATCGATACCCTCGTCCAGGTGTCCCTGGCGTGTGCCGCTGGACAGCGGGCCCGACGCTTCCTGATCCATCACGCTCAACGCGGCATGGGTCAGACGGTCGCTGTGGGCCACCTGCAACAACGCGCGCGCGCTCTGGCCGAATGCGACCAGCAACACCGTGCTGCAGATCGCCATAAGGGTCAGTGCGGCGAGCATCTCCAACAAGGTAAAACCCGACTGGCGATTCATCGCACTGCCTCGGACTGCACGCTGCCCGTCAGCCAGCCAATATCGATGCGCCAACGCCGCGTGCCATTGGCCAACAAGAGGTTGCCGCCGGTGGAACTGCCGTCGGGGTAAAACTCCACTGCCGAGCCTGCATGCTCGGCGGTGTGCAGGGTCACGTGCAGGTCGGCCGGCCAGTGCCTGGCAGGTCGTCCCGGCGCCTGGAAGCTCAGGTGAGCCAAGTCAAATACGGTTTTGGCCGGCACGCCGCCGATAACGGCCCGCGCCCGCGTGCTGCGCAAGGCATCGACGATCTGCCCGACCGCCTGGCGCTCTTTGGCAACCTGCAGGCCCTGTTGCAGGCCAAATCCCACCAACCCGGCGGCGATGCTGATCAAGATGATCACCACCAGCATTTCCAGCAGGGTAAAACCACGTTGGAGGGCAGGCATTATTCCCAGTTGCCCAGGTCGGCGCTGTAGCCTTCGCCGCCGGGCTGGCCGTCCTGACCGTAGAAGATCAGGTCGAAGGCGCCATGTTCACCCGGAAAGCGGTAGCCAAAGGCATGGCCGAACGGGTCCTTGAGGTCTGAAGGTTTGGCGTATGGCCCGGCCCAGCCGGCGGTGTTGCCGGGCTTGTCGACCAGTTGCTGCAAGCTGTTGGGCGGCGAACCGACGTCCAGGCCGTAGCTCTCGATCTTCATGCTCAGGCTGGCCAGTTGCGCCTTGCCTGCGCCGTATTTGCCCTTGTCGACGTTACCGCCCACCTGGCGCACCACGATGGTGGCGACGATGCCCAGCAGCACGATTACTGCGAGCATTTCCAGCAAGGTGAACCCGCCTTGACGGCGGGCGGGTTTGAAACGGGTATGGCGCATCGACTTGCTTCCTTGGGTCTTCATATATTGCTGGTCAGGCTCATCAGCGGCAGCATGATCGCCAGCATGATCACCGCCACCAGCACCGCCATGACCACAGTCAGGGACGGCACCAGCGCGGCCAGCAGCCGGTCGATGCCGCGTTTGGCTTCGACGTCGAACACGTCGGCGACCTTGAGCAGCATGCTGTCCAGTTCACCGGCCTGTTCGCCGACTTCAATCATTTGCAGGGCCAGGTCTGGCAACAGCGGCTGGCTGCCAAACGCACTGGCCAGGGTGCCGCCGCCCTTCACCGACTCGGCGGCGTGGGCGACTTGTGCCTGCAACGCACGGTTGGTGCAGACCTGACGGGCGATCACCAAGGCTTGCAGCAGCGCCACGCCGTTGCTCAGCAAGGTGCCGAGGGTACGGGCCAGGCGTGCGGCTTCGACCCGTTGCAACAGCGGGCCGATGAGACGAATACCGAGCACGCGCCGGTCATACGTTTCGCGGTGCAGAGGATTACGCAGGTACGCCGCCAGGCCCCAGCTCACCGCGATCAACCCGGCGAACACCGCCAGGCCATAGGCGCCGAGGAACTGCCCGAGGTCCAGAATCACTTCAGTGATCAGCGGGATTGGTACGCCCAGGTCCTTGAAGATCGGCACGAACTGCGGCACCACATAAGCCAGCAACAGCGCCAGCGAACCGAGCACGCCGACCACCAGGAAGGCGGGATAGATCAGGGCGTTGATCACTTCGCCCCTCAATAACTGGCTGCGTTCCAGGTAGTCGCTGAGCTGGCGCAGGGTGTGCTCCAGCGCACCGCCTGCTTCGCCGGCGCGGACCATACTCAGGTACAGCGGCGAGAACTGGCTGCCCTCCTCCTCCAGCGCCGCCGACAAGGGCTTGCCGGCCTTGACGTGCTCGCGGATGCGCTCGATCAGTGCACGGGTCTGCGGTTGGCCGGGCTGCTTGAGCAGGATGCCCAGGGAGCGTTCCAGCGGCTGGCCCGCCCCCAGCAGCGTGGCCAGTTGCTGGGTAAAGCTGACCAGCGCCGCGCCGTTCAACTGGCCACGCCCGAACGCATTACGCAGCCCTTGGGCACCGGCGGCATCGATCTGCAACAGCAACAGGCCGCGCTTGTGCAGCGCGGCGATGGCGGCGGCCTGGTCCCTGGCTTCGACGGTGCCGTTTTGCGCGAGGCCCTGGCTGTCCAGGGCGCGGTATTTGAACAGGCTCACGCGCCCTCTCCACGGGTGACGCGCAGCACTTCTTCCAGGGACGTGACACCCGCCAGCGCCTGGCGCAGGCCCTCTTCATGCAGGGTGCGCAGGCCACCACGGCGAGCGGCCTGCTCGAGGGTGGCGGCGTCGGCCTGGCGCATCAACAGGCTGCGCAGCTCGTCATTCATCACCAGTAATTCGGTGATTGCACTGCGGCCGTGGTAACCGCCGCCGAGGGTGTTGGCGCGGGGCCGGTACAGCAGGATCGGGCGCTGGTCGGTGAAGCGGTCGAGGCGGTGTTCCCGGATCAATTCCGGTGGCGCTTCGAACGCCTCGCGGGTCGCCGGGTCGAGGCGGCGCACCAGGCGCTGGGCGAGGATGCCATTGACGGTCGAGGCGATCAGGTAGCTCTCCACACCCATGTCCAACAGGCGCGTGATACTCGCCGCCGCGCTGTTGGTGTGCAGGGTCGAGAGCACCAGGTGGCCGGTCAGGGAGGACTGGATGGCGATGCGGCAGGTTTCGAGGTCGCGGATCTCACCGATCATGATCACGTCCGGGTCCTGGCGCACGATGGAGCGCAGCGCCCCGGCGAAGTCCAGCCCGATGGCCGGTTTGACCTGAATCTGGTTGATGCCTTCCAGCTGGTATTCCACCGGGTCTTCGACGGTGATGATCTTGCGCTCGGCGGTATTGAGCCGCGACAGCGCGGTGTACAGCGTGGTGGTCTTGCCCGAGCCGGTGGGCCCGGTGACCAGCAGGATGCCGTGGGGCCGTTCGAGCACCTCCAGAAAGGTTTCCAGCCGCCGGCCGTCGAAGCCCAGGCTCGGGAAATCGAACTGCACGGTCTGGCGGTCCAGCAGGCGCATCACCACCGACTCGCCAAAACTGGTGGGCACCGTGGACACCCGCAAATCCAGTTCCTTGCCCTGGATGCGCAACATGATCCGGCCGTCCTGCGGCAGCCGGCGCTCGGCGATGTCGAGGCGCGCCATGATCTTGACCCGGGAAATCACCGCCGCCGAAGAACTCGCCGGCGGCGCTTCGGCTTCGTGCAGCACACCGTCGATGCGGTAGCGCACCTTGAGCTGGTTTTCGAAGGGTTCGATATGGATGTCCGAGGCGCGCTGTTCCACGGCCCGTTGCAGGATCAGGTTGACCAGGCGAATCACCGGGGCTTCGGAGGCCATGTCCTTGAGGTGTTCGATGTCTTCGAGGGCGCCGCCCTGCTCGTCGAGGTTTTCGATCAGGGTGCCCATGGCGGAACGGCCCTGGCCGTAGTAGCGCTCGATCAGGGTTTCGACTTCATTGCGCGGCCCCACTGCCAGCCACACCGGCACGCCGCACGCATACGCCAGGGCCTGGAACGGATACAACAACGCCGGATTGGCCGCCAGCACCCGCACACCACCGTGGCTCCAGCCCACCGGCACCACCTGATAATGGCGCATGAAACGCTCGGTCAGCGCCGGCAGCGGGTCAAGTACGGGCGGTGCGGCGTCGGCCAGCAACAACGGGGCGCCGAGCAAATCAGCCCAGGCCCGCGCCAGTTGCACTTCGGAGACCAGGCCCAGGCGCGTCAGCAGGCCGAGCAAACCGCTGTCATCGGCGTCCTGGGATAATCGTCGCGCGCGCTCCAGGTCGACGGTTTTCAGACCGGCTTTTCGCATCAGCCACGCGCACACCTGTTCGGCGTCCGGAATTTGCATTCGGCACGCATCGATGGGTATTGCCGATATGGACTGGGGCATTTGTACAAATCTGAGGGGCTATTTAAAAACCTGTTCCGTGGCACGTGCGGCGCGCGCTGGAGCAAGTGCATCCAAACTTAGTTAGAGGTAATTGGCGCAGGCGATGTCCTGACAAGGTAAAGACCCTACACCAAAACATTTTGTATTACAGCCAACTTAATTTATGGCCATTTAGAACTACCGAAAGACGCCACTAGTTGGCCATGACCCCGGAACCGTCGTTTAAAAAATCGACTAACATGTTTAAACTAAGTTCATTAGTGCAGGGAAATATTGCCCACCTCACGCAGAATCCAGCTGCAGCTTGATGCTTAACGGCAATATTTGACCCGTTGACCGCAATTTATCGATTAAAAATGCCATTTCGCAATATCATATAGACACTACTCACCAGAACAGTCCACTCAATCATTACACCTTATACATTGTGAAATTCGCTGTGCTAATTGCAATTAGCCATCGCCCAAAAACCTCACAAAAGACGAACTAGCACCGGTAAAAAACTGACGAACGCGCACCACCCAACGCATGTTTCGGCGTCCGACTTTGAATAACTCGATATCACAGAGTCCCGAGAAGCCGCAATCAGACTCAGGCGCTCTCACGCTCCATCAAGCTGCACGCCAACAGGTTCAAGCGCTGCACTTCATCCTCTACCGGCAGCACGCCCAGGCTTTCAAGCACCCGCGTCGCCGCCAGCACACCAATCTCCAGGGCAGGCGGCTTGATGGTGCTGAGACTCGGCAAGAGCATTTCGGCAAACGGGTAATCACCAAAGCCGAGCACCGCACACTCCTCGGGGATTTTCAGCCCGGCCCGTTGCCCGGCCAGCAAGCCACCGGCGGCCAGGTTGTCATTGGCGAAGATGATTGCGTCGGGCGGCACGGCAGCGCTCATCAACGCTTGCATGGCTTGCTTGCCCGCCTCAAACGGTGCGCGATCGGCGTCCGGGGCAAACACCCAGGGCTGCAAACCCAGCTCCAGCAGGGTCGCGCTGTAGCCGTCCCGGCGCTCCAGTGCACTGAAGTCCCCCGGCGCGCTGTTCTGCACGAAGGCGATGCGCCGATAACCCTTGCCATGCAGGTAGCGCGCGGCGGTCACGCCCACCTCGTAATGGGAAAAGCCAATCTGCAACGGCTCGCGCCCGGGTTGGTAGTCCCAGGTTTCGACCACCGGGATATCGGCCTCGGCGATCATCTTCTCGGTGCCCGCACTGTGGAAGCGGCTGGTGAGCACCAACGCCGCCGGCGACCAACCGAGGAACGCGCGCACTGCGTTTTCTTCCTGCTCGGCGCTGAAGTAACTGGACGCCAGCAGCAGTTGATAGCCATGCCGGCTGAGGGTGTCGCTGAAGCCCTGGATGGTATTGGCGAAGATCGGCCCGGAGATGTTCGGGATCACCATCGCGACGATTCTGCCCCGCGCGGACGCCAACCCACCCGCCACCAGGTTGGGCACGTAGCCCAACTCGGCGACCACCGCCGCGATGCGTTCGCGGCGCTCAGGCGAGACCTGCTCCGGCTGGTTGAAATAGCGCGACACGGTAATCGCTGACACACCGGCCTGGCGCGCCACGGTGTTCAAGGTGACACGGCCGGCGCCACGGCGTTTCCGGGGTTTGTCTTCGCTCAAGGGACGATCCTGTTAAAAACCTAAAAGAATATAAAACTAATTTTTTAGTATTTGACGCTCTATGTCACACCTACCAATAATGCCGATGTTAGCGCTACCAAAGCGTTTTGTCTGCTACTCGCTCGAGCGAATGCCCAAGACAGTTTCAACGGCGCTGTCGTCGCAGAACGGCAGCGGTTCAGGGCACATTTCGAGCGGTCAGAGCATGCGCACACATTCGGGGCAACCTCAAAAACTTTCGCAATCCATCCGCGCCGCCACCGCGCGCCGCCCCCATCTGGGCTGGCTCCTCGCGGGGCTCGCCGCCCTGCCAGTACCCGGTGCATTTGCCGCCGACGAGCAGGAACCCACCCTCAAGCCGGTCACGGTAACCGCCACCCGCCGCGAAGAATCGCTGCAAAAGGTTCCGGTGGCCGTCTCGGTGCTCGATGGCGAACAGCTGGAGCGTGACAATCGCAACGGCGTGGGCAGCATCGTCCAGCAAGTGCCGTCACTGAATTTCCGTACCGGCGCGTCGAACAAAGACACCTCGCTGTTCGTGCGGGGCGTGGGCACGATTTCCACCTCGCCCGGGGTTGAACCCACCGTGGCCACGGTGATTGACGGCGTGGTGTACGCCCGCCCGGGCCAGGCCACTCTCGACCTGCTGGACCTGGAGCGCGTCGAAGTGCTGCGCGGGCCCCAGGGCACGCTGTTCGGCAAGAATGCCTCGGCCGGTGTGCTCAACATCACCAGCAAGGCGCCGACGGCCGAGACCCACGGCTACATCGACCAGTCCTACTACAGCGGCAATGAAAGCCGCACCCGCTTCGGCCTTGGCGGCAGCCTGATTCCCGGTACGCTGAAGGGCTCGATCAGCGGCCTGTTCGGCACCTACGACGGTAACGTCGACAACAAGCACAACGGCCAGGAAGTGAACGGTTACAACCACCAGGGCGTGCGCGGCAAGCTGGAGTTCACCCCCAACGACGACGTGAAACTGACCCTGATTGCCGACTACATGCAGTCCCACGACGACGCACCCAATGGCGTGGTGAGCAAATCCCTGACCCCGGCGTTCGCCAACGCGTTGAACCCGGTGCGCGGGACCAGCGACAACCGCGCCATCAACACCGACACCCGTACCCGCGTCGACGACACCAACAAAGGCTTGTCTGCCCAACTGGACTGGAACCTGGGTGATTACACCCTGACCTCGATCACCGCCTGGCGCGGCTGGGACAACACCCAGTACCAGGACGGCGACCGCCTGGGCGCCGTGACCGCGGCCTTCCCCGGCACCGCCGACAAAGGCCAACTGGCGTTCGACCAATATTCCCAGGAGCTGCGGCTGGCCTCGCCCAAAGGCGAATTCCTCGAATACGTCGGCGGCCTGTTCTACATGCACGGCAAGGACCAGGAAACCTACCAGCGCACCCTCACCACCACCACGCGCACCGACCGTGGCATCGCCGACTACGGCACCACCAGCGACAGCTACGCAGTGTTCGGCGAGACCACGCTGAATTTCACCTCGAGCTTTCGCGGCATCGCCGGCCTGCGCTATACCCACGACGACCTGGAATACGATCACCGCCGCGTGTCCACCTCGGCCACCACCGTCAGCGGCATTCAACCGGCCACCAGCAGTTCCGGCTCGGTGGATGAAGACGGCTGGTCCGGCCGGTTGGGGGTGCAGTACGACCTGAGCGACACCGTCACCAGCTACCTGACCTACTCGCGCGGGTACAAGGGCCCGGCCTACAACGTGTTCTTCAACATGCAGCCACGGGACACCGACGCGCTGAAGCCGGAAACCTCCAACACCTGGGAAGTCGGGATCAAGGCCACCAGCTGGAACAACCGCCTGACCACCAACCTGGCGATTTTCCACAGCGACTACGACAACTACCAGGCGAACTTCTTCGACACTGTCGCCGGGCAAGTGGTGACGCGCCTGATCAACGCCGGCAGTGTCAGCACCGAAGGCGTCGAACTCGACTACGCCTTGCAGGCCACCCAACAACTCAAGCTCTCCGGCGCACTGGCCTACACCCGTGCCCGCATCGATGAGTTCGCCTGCCCGCCGGGCGCGGCGGCATCGTGCAACGTCAACGGCAAGCCACTGCCCTTCAGCCCGGATTGGAAAAGCTACGTGCGCGCCGACTACAGCATCCCGCTGGACAATGGCCTGGATATCGAACTGGGCACCGACTACAGCTGGCAGAGCGAAGTGCAGTACGACATCAGCCAGAATGTCGACACCAAGCAAGGCGCCTACGGCATCTGGAACGCCAGCGTCGCCCTTGCCGACTACAACAACGGCTGGCGCGTGGCGCTGCTGGCGAAGAACCTCACCGACAAATCCTATTCACCGCTGCTGGCCAGTGGCGGCAGCTACATCTACCGCGCCGTACCCCGTGACGATGAACGTTACTTCGGCGTGCAACTGCGCAAGGATTTCTGAGCATGCCCCGTCAACTGAAACTCGGCGCTTTCCTCATGGCCACCGGGCACCACGTGGCCGCCTGGCGCCATCCTGATGTACCGGCCAACGCCGGGCTGGATTTCGCCCACTACAAACGCCTGGCGCAGATTGCCGAGGCGGCAAAGTTCGACGCCCTGTTCGTGGCCGACAGCATTGCTGCCGCCACCGGCGAGATCGCCAGCCGCATGGCGCGCTCGGACCATTTCGAGCCGCTGACGTTGCTCTCGGCGTTGAGCGCGGTGACCGAACACATCGGCCTGATCGCCACGGCCACCACCAGCTACAACGAGCCTTACCATGTGGCACGCAAATTCGCCTCCCTGGATCACTTGTCCGGCGGGCGCGCCGGCTGGAACCTGGTGACCTCGGACAATGCCGCCGAAGCCCGGAATTTCGGGCGAGACGAACACCTCGGCCACGGCGAACGCTACAGCCGTGCGCGGGAGTTTCATCAGGTGGTGACGGGCTTGTGGGACAGCTGGGAAGACGATGCCTTTGTGCGCGACAAGGCCAGTGGCAGCTACTACGACCCGGCAAAACTGCACGTGCTTGAACATGTCGGTGAACACTTTCGGGTCAAGGGCCCGCTGAACGTGGCGCGCTCGCCCCAGGGCCAGCCGGTGATTGTCCAGGCCGGTTCTTCCGAGGCGGGCCGTGAGTTGGCGGCGCAAACCGCCGAGGTGGTGTTCACCGCCCAGACTTCATTGGCCAGTGCCCAGGCGTTCTATGCCGACCTCAAGGGTCGCCTGGCTCAATACGGGCGCGAGCCGGATGCATTGAAGATCATGCCGGGGGTGTTTGTGGTCGTCGGGCAGACAGAAGCGCAAGCGCGAGACAAATTCGAGGCCTTCCAGCAGTTGGTCGAACCCGAAGTGGGCGTCGCCTTGCTGGGGCGCATGCTGGGCAATTTCGACTTGTCTGGCTACCCGCTGGACGGCCCGCTGCCGGAGCTGCCATTGACCGACAGCGGCCAGCGCAGCCGCCAGCAACTGCTGACCGAACTGGCGGGCCGCGAACACCTGAGCCTGGCGCAGCTGGGCCGCCGAATTGCCGGTGGACGCGGGCATTACAGCCTGATCGGCACGCCCGCTCAGATCGCTGATGAGCTGCAACACTGGTTCGAAAACGGCGCCGCCGATGGCTTCAATGTGCTGGTGCCGCACCTGCCGGGCGGGCTCGAGGACTTCGCCCAGTGGGTGGTGCCGGAACTGCAACGGCGCGGCCTGTTCCGGACCGAATACGCAGGCTCCACGCTGCGTGAAAACCTTGGCTTGGCGCGGCCGGGCAATCGCTTTGCGGAGAAACAAGCATGAAGATTCCTGCGCTGGTGTTTGCGCTGTTTGCCCTGACGCAAACCGCGCTGGCGGCCGATCCGGCCACCCTGAGAATCGGCTACCAGAAAGGCTCGATTGCCCTGGTGCTGGCCAAGGAACATGGCCTGCTGGAAAAACGCTTCGACCAGACACAGGTGCAATGGATCGAATTTCCCGCTGGCCCGCAAATGCTCGAAGCCTTGAACGTGGGCGCGCTGGACGTGGCGTCCACCGGTGATATTCCGCCATTGTTCGCCCAGGCGGCGGGCGCCGATCTCGTCTACATCGGCGCCGAACCGCCCAAGCCGACGGCGGAAACCCTCCTGGTGCGGGCGGACAGCCCACTGCACACCATCGCCGACCTCAAGGGCAAGAAAGTCGCCTTCCAGAAAGGCTCCAGCTCCCACAACCTGGTCCTGCGGGCATTGAATGAAGCCGGCTTGAGCTACAAGGACATCCAGCCGGTTTACCTGCCACCGGCCGACGCCCGGGCGGCCTTCGAGCAAGGCAGTGTCGACGCCTGGGCCATCTGGGAACCCTACTCGTCACTGGCCCTGAGCCAAAGCCCCAGCCACGTGCTCGCCAATGGCGAAGGCTTGAACCTTTCGGGGCCGATCTATACCGCGCGGCGCGACTACGCCCAGGCCCATGGCGGGTTCATCCACGCCCTGCTCGATGAACTCAGCGCTGCCGAAGCCCTGACCCGCAGCCAGCGCGAAGACAGCCTGCAGGTGCTGACCCGTTCCATGGGTCTGCCGGCCGGGGTGATTGCGCGTTATGTCGACAATCGACCGCCATCGCCGGTACTGCCGATTGATCAGCACATCATCCAGGCGCAGCAGGAGACGGCGGACCTGTTTTACCAGAACCGCCTGTTGCCCAAGCCCATCGATGTACAGAAGGCTGTGTGGCAGGCCGCCGATGCCTCCCCTCAAAAGTCGACGGTGGCCGACAGCAAGTAAGTACGTGGCGTCGACAAGGTCAAGCCCGGCTCGCTGTCATCCGAGGCGCCCGCCGAACTCCAGTAGCGCCGGTTGGCCACGTTCTCGACATTGGCCCGCAGCGTGATGTGCTTGTCGTCGACTTTGAAGGCATAGCGGGCGCCGACGTCGAGGCGGGTCCAGGCGTCGATTTCCTTGACGTTGGACTGGTCCAGGTACTGCGAGCTGGAGTAGATCCCGCGACTGGTCAGGGTCAGGCCCTCAACGGTCGGCACGTCCCACTCGGCCCCCAGGTTGACGTTGTATTTGGGCGTGGCGGGGGCGCGGTTGCCGTCGTAGGTGCCGTTGGTGGTGTTCGTCAACTCGCTGTCGATGTACATCACCCCGCCCAGCAGGCGGAAGCCCTTGAGCGGCTCGCCGAACACGCTGAGTTCGACGCCGTCGTTCTGGCGCTTGCCATTGGGGCCGAACACCAGCGTGGTGGCATTGGTCTCGTAGGCCGGCTGCTTGATCCGGAACACCGCCGCCGTCACTGCGAACGCACCGGCGTCGTACTTGGCGCCGACTTCGACCTGGCGACTGATGAACGGCGGGAAGATTTCGTCATCGTTGACCGAGGTCGACGGCGCGACCTTGCCCTGGCTCAAGCCTTCCATGTAGTTGGCGTACAGCGACAGCTTGTCGGTGGCCTTGAACAGGATGCCGCCCGAGGGTGAAATCTTCTCTTCGTCGTAGGCGGTGTCGCCTTTGACGTCATCGGTCCAGTCGTCCACCTTGACCCGCTGCCAGCGCGCGCCGAGGGTCAGCAGCAGACGGTCATCGAAGAAGCCCAGGGTGTCGGACAACGCCACGCCGCTGAAGCGGTTTTCGGTGTAGACCTTCGAGTCGAGTCGCGTCGGCCTGCCGGGGGCAGGGATTTCCACCGGGTTGTAGAGATTGCTCGAACCTGACGCATACCGCGCGCCGCCGTTTTCAAAGTCCATGTAGAAGTAACTGGCAGCCAGGTTGACCTCATGGCTCACCGGGCCGGTATGGAACCAGTTACGCACGCCCGCCGTGGCGGTGCGCACGTTTTCGTCGCGGGTGAAGTCCCGGGGCTGCACGCTGAAATCGCCGGCGTTGTTGGTCACCGATACCGCATGGCGCAGGAAGTCATGGTTACTTTTGCGCGCGCCGACGCCGCCGTAGAGCATCACGTTGTCGCTGAGGTCGAACTCACCGTTGACCGTGCCGAAGGTGTCATTGGTGCTGGCCTTGCTCCAGGGCTGCGCGTAGTTGTGGCGCACGTCGTTGGCGCTCGGCACATTGGCCTTGGGGCCGACCTGCACGCGCTCTTGCGGGGCGTCGGTGTCGCGCTCGGTGCGGCCGATGTCGGTGGAGAGTCGCAGGCGTTCACCGCGAAAATCCAGGCCGAGTACGGCCATTTCGCGGTCGACGCTCTGGTGATCCCAGGTGGTGTCGCCGGACTGCTTCACACCGTTGAAACGCAGGCCGAACTTATTGTCTTCACCAAAGCGCCGGCCGATGTCCACGGCGCCACCCGCCTGGCTGTCGGAGGCCCAACTGCCGGTGAACGAGGTGATGGGTGTGTCGGTGGCGCGCTTGGGCACCACGTTGATCCCGCCGCCCACGCTGCCCCGGGGCGAGATGCCGTTGATCAACTGGCTGGGGCCTTTGATGATGTCGACGCGCTCGGCCATTTCCATGTCGATGGTGTAGGTCGGCAGCACGCCGTAGAGGCCGTTGTAGGCGACATCACTGTTGAACAGGCTGAAGCCGCGAATGGTGAATTGCTCATAGCGCCCGCCCGCCGGGTTGGTGGCGCGCACCGAGGGGTCGCTGGCGATCAGGTCGCCGAGGGTGCGCGCCTGCTGGTTCTTGACCGCCTCGCTGGTGTAGGTGGTCATGCTGAACGGGGTTTCCATGAAGTCCCGCGAGCCCAGCAAACCCTGGGAACCACGGCGCGCCACCTGGCCACCGGCGAAGGACTCGCTGCCGGCATCGCCGGTGGTGCCGAGAATCGAGGTGGGCGCCAGTTGCAGGCTGCCGCCTTCGGGAACCGGGGTCAGTATGTAGGCCTGTTCACCCATAGGCTGCAGTTGCAGGCCCGAGCCCTGGAGCAAGCGCGCAAACCCTTCTTCGACGCCGTATTCGCCGGACAGGCCGGCACTGTTGCGGCCGCTGACCAGCGCCGGGTCTACCGACAGGTTAACCCCGGCCAGGCCGGCGAAACGGGTCAACGCGGCACTCAGGCTGCCGGCCGGCACCTGGTAACTGCGCCGGGACGCGCCGTCTTCGGCGTAACTGATGGGGACGAACAACGGGCTGGCACTCAGGCTCAGCATGAGGCTGAAATTCAGCAACGGACGTAGGGCGGGCATTGGCAAAAGCTCTCGATTTTGTTCACTTACCTGGAATGACCAGCCAGGTGAAAAAAGGGGACAGGCTTCAGCCAATATTTTTTGAAATTACGGTTTGATGCCTTTCAGCTTTTGCAGCAGCTCCATCAATTGCTCCAGGGATTCCTCGCCGAACTGTTCCTGAATCTTCTGGTAGTTGCTTTCCATCCCGGCGCTCATGTCGACAAAACACTGCTGCCCCTGCTCGGTCAGGGCGACGAACACCCGGCGCTGGTCTTCGGCGGATTTGCGCCGGCGTACGATGCCGTCACGCTCCAGCCGCCCCAGCACGCCAGTCATGCTGGGCTTGAGGATGCACGCGAGGTGCGCCAGTTGGTGGCTTTCCAGTTCGCCCTGCTGGCGCAGGATGCGGATCACCCGCCACTGCTGTTCAGTCAGGTCATGTTCATTGAGCAAAGGCCGGAAGAACGCCATGGTCGCTTCGCGGGCCTGGAGCAAGGTGAGCGTAAGGGACGGTCTGGGGGTGGGCATGGTTCACGCGCAGTAGAGGTCGAAGCGTCGAAGCTTAGAGTCGGTGTCACGTGCGTGCAACCCGGGGCACGCAGCAAGTCGTTAATTTCGAAACGAATTCATAAAAACCTGTTAATCCAGCTATTCAGCTTAAAGATAACATGTTAACAATATGCCCGCCCCTGCCCCGGTGGCGGGCTCTACCAACAAAAACAACAAAAGGAACGCCCCTCATGCATTCGTGCCTCTTTCGCACGGCGGCAAGCGCTGGCCTGTGCGCCGCGTTTACCCCTCTGGTCGCCCACGCCGATTTTATCCAGGACAGCAAAGCCAGCCTGGATCTGCGCAATTTCTACATGAACCGCGACTTTCGCCAGACCAACGCGCCGCAGAACAAGGCCGATGAGTGGGCCCAGGGGTTTGTGCTGCGCCTGGAGTCGGGCTACACCGAGGGCGTGGTCGGTTTTGGCGTGGACGCCCTGGGTGAAATGGGCCTGAAGCTCGACTCCAGCCGCGACCGCCGGGGCACCGGGCTGCTGCCATCCGGCGCCAGCGGCGAGCCGGCCGACAGCTACAGCGAACTCGGCCTGACCGCCAAGTTGCGCCTGTCGAAGACCGTGCTCAAGCTCGGCACCCTGCAACCGATATTGCCGGTGGCCGCCTACAACGACACCCGGCTGCTGCCGTCGACCTACAACGGCGAGCTGGTGACCTCCCAGGACATCGACGGCCTGACGTTAAACGTCGGCCGCCTGGAAAAACAGAACCTGCGGGACTCCTCCAACAACGAGTCCATGAGCTACGGCGGCGTCAACAGCAGCCACCTGGACCTGGCCGGCGGCACCTACGCGATCAACCCGCACCTGGCGGCGACCTATTACTACGCGCAGATGCAGGACATCTACCGCCAGAACTTTATCGGCCTGGTGCATGACCTGCCGCTGGCCGAGGGCGTGAACCTGCGCACCGACCTGCGCTACTTCGATACTCGCGAGCAAGGCAGCGCCCTGCTGCGCAGCCCTACCCGGGTGGACGGCGGGCGGATCGACAACCGGTTTTTCAACGGCATGTTCAGCCTGTCGGTGGGCGCGCACAAATTCGGCCTGGGCTTCCAGAACCTTTCCGGCGACGGCGACTTCGCTTTCCCGGGCCAAGACCCGTATTCGGTCAACCTGGTGACCATCAATATCTTCACCAAGGCCAACACCGATGCGTGGCAGGCACGTTACGACTACAACTTCGCCGCCCTCGGCCTGCCGGGCCTGACCTTCATGACCCGCTATGTCGACGGCAGCCACGCGCAAACCGCCACGGTGCGCAACGGCCGGGAATGGGAGCGTGATACCGACCTGGTCTACACCGTGCAAAGCGGCCCGCTGAAGAACGTCAACGTACGGCTGCGCAACGCCACCCTGCGCTCAAGCAACGGCCTGACCAGCGACATCGACGAAAGCCGGGTGATCATCGGCTACACCGTGGCCCTGTGGTAACGCCGGGCGCCTCAACGCAACCCCGACTGACGCTGGCGGTATTCCCCCGGCGTCATCTGCGCGTAGCGCTGGAAGAACCGGCTGAAATACGCCGGGTCCTTGAACCCAAGCTGGTAGCAGATTTCATTCGCCGAACTGCCGGTAAACAGCAGCAGGCGCCGGGCTTCCTGCATCAGCCGTTCAAGGATCAGGCGTTTCGACGGCAGGTCGGCAATCCGCCGGCACACCTCGTTGAGGCGCGCCTCGGTGACGCCCACACCGTCGGCGTAGCGCGACAGCGGCCAGTGTTGCAGGTAGTGGTCTTCGATCAGTTCGTTGAAGCGATGGAAGATCCGCAGGTCTTCATGGCGGGCCGGACGGGCTTCCAGGGAATTGGCGCAGAGGCGCAGCAGGCTGATCATGATCAGGCGAGTCAGGCTGTCCAGCGCCGAACCACGCCCGCAGGCCTGGGCGTTGATCTCGCTGCACAGCTCGTCGAAGAGGAACTCCAGGCGGCGCACCTCGGGATGAAACTCCGGTGCCAGTCGCGCCAGCGCCACACAGGCGGCCGGCAATTGCGCGCCGGGGGCCAGGCTGGGGTCGGCGTCGATCAAGGCCCACACCAGTTGCTGGCGCACCGTCAGCACATGGCCGTCGGCATCGGCTTCGGTGACGAAGGAATGTGCCACCGTCGGCGGTGTGAGGAAAAACATCGGCCCGGATTCAAGGTACTGCTGGTCATCCAGATAGACCCGCACTGCGCCCGTCTTGACGTAATGCACCTGGAAAAACCGGTCGTGGCGGTGCACCGGCATGTTGCGACCAAAAAATCCCGCCAGGTTGCCGAGCCTGTCGTAGTGCACCTCGGCATCGCTGTAACGCTGGTCGTAGACCTGCCCGATGTTGATGTTGGGGATCGGCTGACGATCGCTCATCGCTGCATTCTCTTTGTTGTTTTGACTGCCCTGAAATATTGCCACGCTTGACGATAGTTAACATCTTAATTATAACGTTAACAGGTTAACGAATATCCCGCGAAGCAGACCCCAATCTGCCCCGCCACTGCCAGGAGAAAAGCATGAGCCGTGCCCTGCACGATGTTGCGAACGGCACCCTGTTCGGCGTTGCGCTGAACTACCAGGGGTTGCTGAACCAACGTCTCGCCGAATTCGAACAAGCGCCTTACCAGAAACCACCGGTCAAGCCGGTGCTGTTCATCAAGACGCCCAACACCCGCAACCACCACGACGGCGTGGTGCTGCACCCTCAGGGTGAACGGCTGCAACCAGGCCCGGCCCTCGGGGTGGTGATTGGCAAGAGCGCCAGCCGGGTCAGCGTCGAAAACGCCCTGGAACATGTGGCGGGCTACACCATCGTCAACGAGTTCAGCCTGCCGGAAGACAGCTACTACCGCCCGGCGGTGAAGGCCAAATGCCGGGACGGTTTCTGCGCAGTGGGCCCGGAGTTGATGGCCCGTGACCAGGTCGCCAACCCGCACCAATTGAGCGTGAAGCTGTTCGTCAACGGTGAACTGCGCCAGCAAAACTCCACCGCCAATTTCGTGCGCAGCATCCCGCAGTTGATCGCCGAGATCAGCGAGTTCATGACCCTGCACGAAGGCGATGTGCTGATCACCGGCACGCCCGAAGGCCGGGTGGATGTGCAACCCGGCGACACGGTTGAAGTCGAGATCAGCGGCCTGGGCCGCCTGGTCAACCACATCAAGGCAGAGGAGCTGTCATGAAACACGCCCGTATTCGCTTTGAAGGTGAAGCCCACCAGGTTCTGGTCGAAGCTGAAAACGCCGTGCGCCTGGCCGACGGTCGCCTGCTGGCCGAAGACCAGGTCGAGTGGCTGCCACCGGCCACCGGCAGCATGTTCGCCCTCGGCCTGAACTACGCCGACCACGCCGCCGAACTGGCCTTCAAGCCGCCCACCGAACCGCTGGCCTTCATCAAGTCCCCCGGCACCTACACCGGCCACAACCAGGTGACCTGGCGCCCGGACAACGTCGCCTACATGCACTACGAGTGCGAACTGGTGGCGGTCATCGGCAAGCCGGCACGCAACGTCAAACGCGAGAACGCCCTGGAGTATCTGGCCGGCTACACGGTGTGCAACGACTACGCGATCCGCGACTACCTGGAAAACTACTACCGCCCCAACCTGCGGGTAAAAAACCGTGACGCCACCACGCCGGTAGGCCCGTGGATCGTGGATGTCGCCGACGTGCCGGACCCGAGCAACCTGAAGCTGCGCACCTGGATCAACGGTGAACTGCGCCAGGAAGGCAGCACGAAAGACATGATCTTCGACATCCCGTATTTGATCGAATACCTGTCCAGCTTCATGACCCTGCAACCCGGCGACATGATCGCCACCGGCACGCCCGAAGGCCTGGCCGATGTGGTGCCGGGGGATGAAGTGGTCGTGGAAGTGGAAGGCGTCGGTCGCCTGGTCAATCGAATTGTCAGCGAGGCGGACTTTTTCGCCGCCGGTCAAGAGGCATGAGCAACATGATCAAACACTGGATCAACGGCCGTGAGGTCGAAAGCAAAGACACCTTCATCAACTACAACCCGGCCACCGGCGAAGCCATCGGTGAAGTCGCCAGCGGCGGTGCCGAAGAAGTGGCGCAGGCGGTAGCGGCGGCCAAGGAAGCCTTTCCGAAATGGGCGGGAACACCGGCCAAGGAACGTGCCCGCCTGATGCGCAAGCTCGGTGAACTGATCGAACAGAACGTGCCGCACCTGGCCGAACTGGAAACCCTCGACACCGGCCTGCCAATCCACCAGACCAAAAACGTGTTGATTCCCCGGGCGTCCCACAACTTCGATTTCTTCGCCGAAGTCTGCACCCGCATGGACGGCCACAGCTACCCGGTGGACGACCAGATGCTCAACTACACCCTGTACCAGCCGGTGGGTGTGTGCGCGTTGGTGTCGCCGTGGAACGTGCCGTTCATGACCGCCACCTGGAAGACCGCGCCGTGCCTGGCGCTGGGTAATACCGCCGTTTTGAAAATGTCCGAGCTGTCGCCGCTGACGGCCAATGAACTGGGGCGCCTGGCGGTCGAGGCCGGCATTCCCAAGGGTGTGCTGAACGTGATCCAGGGCTACGGCGCCACGGCCGGTGATGCGCTGGTGCGCCACCCGGATGTACGGGCGATTTCCTTCACCGGCGGCACCGCCACCGGCAAGAAAATCATGCAGACCGCCGGGCTGAAAAAGTATTCGATGGAACTGGGCGGCAAGTCGCCGGTGCTGATTTTTGAAGATGCCGACCTGGAGCGCGCCCTCGACGCGGCATTGTTCACCATCTTCTCGCTGAACGGCGAACGCTGCACCGCCGGCAGCCGGATCTTCATTCAGGAGAGCGTCTACCCGCAGTTCGTCGCCGAGTTTGCGGCCCGCGCCAAGCGCCTGATCGTTGGCGACCCGCAAGACCCGAAAACCCAGGTCGGCTCGATGATCACCCAGGCCCACTATGACAAGGTCACCGGCTACATCAAGATTGGCCTCGAAGAAGGCGCCACCCTGCTGGCCGGCGGCCTGGAGCGCCCGGCCAACCTGCCGGCGCACTTGAGCCGCGGGCAGTTTATCCAGCCGACGGTGTTTGCCGATGTGAACAACAAGATGCGCATCGCCCAGGAAGAGATCTTCGGCCCGGTGGTGTGCCTGATCCCGTTCAAGGACGAAGCCGAGGCGCTGCAACTGGCCAACGACACCGAGTACGGCCTGGCGTCGTACATCTGGACCCAGGACATCGGCAAGGCGCATCGTCTGGCCTACGGCATCGAAGCCGGCATGGTGTTCATCAACAGCCAGAACGTGCGGGACTTGCGCCAGCCGTTCGGTGGGGTAAAAGGTTCCGGCACCGGCCGTGAAGGCGGCCAGTACAGCTTCGAAGTGTTCGCCGAGATCAAGAACGTGTGCATTTCCATGGGCAGTCACCACATCCCGCGCTGGGGTGTTTGAGTGATCCCTGTGGGAGCTGTCGAGCTTTGGCGAGGCTGCGATGCAAGCACTGCGGTCTGCCGGAGACAGCGCGGTGATCCCATCGCAGCCTCGCCGGGGCTCGACAGCTCCCACATTTGATCTTTGACAACACGCTTCCAAGACAAAAACAATTATTCAGGAGAATCATCATGGGCGAAGTCGTCCTGGCAGCAAAGATCTGCCACGTTCCCTCGATGTACCTGTCGGAACTGCCCGGCAAGCACCACGGTTGCCGTGAAGCAGCCATCGCCGGGCACAAGGAAATCGGGCGGCGCGCCCGTGAACTGGGGGCCGACACCGCCGTGGTGTTCGACGTGCACTGGCTGGTCAACAGCGGGTATCACGTCAACTGCGGCGAGCACTTCAAGGGCACCTACACCAGCAACGAACTGCCGCACTTCATCAAGAACATGGAGTACGAATACCCGGGCTGCCCGGAACTGGGCGAGTTGATCGCCGCCGAGGCCAACCTGGCCGGCGTGCGCACCATGGCCCACAACATCCCGAGCCTGGAACTGGAATACGGCACCCTGGTACCGATGCGCTACATGCACATGGGCGTACCGGACGCGCAGAAGTTCGACGTGATTTCGATTGCCGCGTGGTGCGCCTGGCACCGCCTGGAAGACAGCTTCGCGTTTGGTGCCGCCGTGCGCCGGGCCATCGAGAAGAGCGACCGCAAAGTCCTGGTACTGGCTTCGGGCTCCCTCTCCCACCGCTTCTCGGACGACCGCGAAGCCGAAGCCAACATCCACAACTGGACCCGTGAATTCGACAAGCAGATGGACCTGCACGTGGTGGAAATGTGGAAGCAAGGCCGCTTCAAGGAGTTCTGCGCGATGCTGCCGGACTACGCCGAGCACTGCTTCGGCGAAGGCAAGATGCACGACACCGCGATGCTCCTGGGACTGCTGGGCGGGCCGGACTACAACCAGCCGGCCGAGATCATCACCCCGCCATTCGGCAGCTCGGGCACCGGGCAGATCAATGCCGTTTTCCCATTATGAGCCTTGGTGAGGATCAATGTGGGAGCTGGCTTGCCTGCGATGCAGGCACCTCGGTGTAACTGTCTCACCGAGTTGATGCCATCGCAGGCAAGCCAGCGCCCACAAGAAACTCGCTGCACCTCACCCTTAGAGGAGACGCACATGCCGCACTTCATTGCCGAATACACCGACAACCTCGAACAGCAAGCCAACCTGCCGGCCCTGTTCGAACAGGTTCACGCCGTGCTGGGGGCCAGCGGCGTGTTTCCCCTGGGAGGCATTCGCAGTCGCGAGGTGCGCCTGGACACCTGGCGCATGGCCGACGGCAAGCATGACTACGCCTTCGTCCACATGACCCTCAAGGTCGGCCACGGACGGGACCTGGAAACCCGCAAGAGTGTCGCCGAAACCCTGTTCAAGGTCATCACCGAGCACTTCGCCGAGCTGCAGTCCCAACGGCTGCTGGCGTTGTCGTTCGAGATGATCGAGCTGCACCCCGAGCTGAATTTCAAGCAGAACAACGTGCACGCATTCCTGAAGAACCAGGCGGGCTGAGCACAGCCCGCTTTCCGCCCATGGCACTCAAACCAAAAAGAACAACATCATGAGCACAGCCAATACCGCCGACAGCACCACCCTGATCGAACATCAGCGCACCCACAGCATCGTCACCTGGCGACTGATGCCGTTGCTGCTGATCTGTTACCTGTTTGCCCACCTGGACCGGATCAACATCGGCTTCGCCAAGATGCAGATGAGTACCGACCTGCACTTCAGCGACACGGTGTACGGCCTCGGGGCCGGCCTGTTTTTCATCGCCTACGCGCTGTTCGGCGTGCCGAGCAACATGGCCCTGGACCGGGTCGGCCCACGGCGCTGGATCGCCTGCCTGATGGTGGTCTGGGGCGTGCTGTCCACCAGCATGCTGTGGATCGAAAGCTCCACCGGTTTCTACGTGCTGCGCTTTTTGCTGGGGGTCGCCGAGGCCGGTTTCTTCCCGGGAATCCTGGTGTTTCTCAACCGCTGGTACCCGGCCCGACGCCGGGCCCAGGTCACCGCGCTGTTTGCGATTGCAGTGCCCATGGCCGGTGTGGTCGGCGGCCCGTTGTCCGGTGCAATCCTGGAGAACTTCCATGATTTCGGCGGGCTGCGCGGCTGGCAGTGGATGTTCCTGATCGAAGGCGCGCCGGTGGTACTGCTCGGCTTGGTCGTCCTGAAATACCTGCCCGACAGCTTCGAAACCGTGAAGTGGCTGGCGCCCGCGCAAAAGCAACAACTGCGCGAGCAACTGAGCACTGAAGAACAACGCAAATCCATCACCTCCTTTGGCGGCATCCTGCGTGACCCGCAGGTGTGGCTGCTGGTGGCGGTGTACTTCGCGGTGATGCTGGCGGTGAACACCCTGGCGTTCTGGATGCCCACCCTGATCCACGGCGCCGGCATCGGCCGCGACAGCCAGGTGGGCCTGCTGAGTGCCGTACCGTATCTGGCCGGGTGCTTCTTCATGATCGGCTGCGGGCGCTCATCGGACCGCAACCGCGAGCGCCGCTGGCACCTGTGCGTACCGCTGTTGATGTCGGCCATCGGTATCGCCGTCGCCGGGCTTTCGCCCACCAACCCGACCCTGGTGCTCGGCGGCCTGATCCTGGCCGGTATGGGCGCCAGTGCCGCGCTGCCGATGTTCTGGCAACTGCCACCGGCGTTCCTGTCCAACAGCACCCAGGCGGCCGGTATCGCGCTGATCAGCTCGTTCGGCAGCATCGCGTCGTTCCTCGCTCCGTACCTGATCGGCTGGATGCGCGACACCACCCAAAGCGCGAGCCTGGCCCTGTATGTGCTGGCGCTGCTTATCGCCCTCGGCGGCCTGCTGGTGCTGCGCACCCATGCGGCCATCGTCAATCCCCAGTAGAGAGTTTGTCATGCTTGATCAAGCCCAAATCCAGCAAGCCGCCGCCCGCCTCGACCAGGCCGAGCGCTCCCGTGAGCAGGTGCGCCAGTTTTCCCTGGACCACCCCAACATCACTATCGACGACGCCTATGCCATCCAGCGCGCCTGGGTGGCACAGAAAATCAAGGACGGGCGCAAGCTGGTCGGGCACAAGATCGGCCTGACCTCCCGGGCCATGCAGGTGTCGTCGAACATCACCGAGCCGGATTACGGCGCGCTGCTCGATGACATGTTCTTCGATGAAGGCACCGACATTCCGTTCGAGCGCTTCATCGTCCCACGGGTGGAAGTGGAACTGGCGTTCATCCTCGGCAAGCCGCTGAAGGGCCCGAACTGCACGATTTTCGACGTGCTCGATGCCACTGAATGGGTGATCCCGGCGCTGGAAATCATCGACGCCCGCATCCAGCAGATCGACCCGCACACCAACGCCACCCGCAAGGTGTTCGACACCATTTCCGACAACGCCGCCAACGCCGGCGTGGTGATGGGCGGCCGCGCCGTGCGCCCGACCGAGATCGACCTGCGCAAGGTGCCCGCCGTGTTGTACCGCAACGGGGTGATCGAGGAGTCCGGGGTGTCGGCCGCCGTGCTCAACCACCCGGCCAAGGGCGTGGCCTGGCTGGCGAACAAACTGGCGCCCTACGACGTCACCTTGCAACCTGGCCAGATCATCCTCGGCGGCTCTTTTACCCGCCCGGTGGCGGCGAACCCGGGTGACACCTTCCATGTCGACTACGACATGCTGGGCTCCATCTCCTGCCGCTTTGTCTGACCCTGGAGGACTGTTTCATGGACATGCCCATCAACCGCTTCAAGCAGCGCCTGCAACGTGGCGAAACCCAGATCGGCCTGTGGCTCGGCCTGGCCGACGCCTACTGCGCCGAGCTGGCGGCGAATGCCGGGTTCGACTGGCTGCTGATCGACGGCGAGCACGCACCGAATGACCTGCGCGGCATGCTCGGCCAGTTGCAGGCCGTAGCGCCGTACGACAGCCAGCCGGTGATTCGCCCGGTGATCGGCGATACCGCGTTGATCAAGCAGGTGCTGGATATTGGTGTGCAGACGCTGTTGGTGCCGATGGTGGAGACGGCTGATCAGGCCCGGCAGCTGGTGCGGGCGATGCGTTATCCGCCCCAGGGCATACGCGGCGTGGGCAGTGCGCTGGCGCGGGCGTCGCGCTGGAACAGCATTCCCGGTTACCTGGACGAGGCCGATGCGCAGATGTGCCTGCTGGTGCAGATCGAGAACCGTGAAGGCCTGGAGAATCTGGACGCGATTGCGGCGGTTGAAGGCGTCGACGGGGTATTTATCGGGCCGGCGGATTTGAGTGCGGCCATGGGGCATCGAGGCAATCCCGGGCATCCCGAGGTGCAGGCGGCGATTGAAGACGCCATCGTCCGGATTCAAAAAGCCGGCAAGGCGGCAGGGATCTTGAGTGCGGATGAGAAGCTGGCGCGGCGGTATATCGAACTGGGGGCGGCGTTTGTGGCGGTGGGTGTGGATACGACGGTGTTGATGCGCGGGTTGCAGGGGCTGGCTGCGAAGTTCAAAGACACCGCAGCACCGGCCATTACCGGCGGAGTGTACTAACCCCGTCAAACAACAGAGATCAACTGTGGGAGCTGGCTTGCCTGCGATAGCATCACCTCGGTGTACCTGAAGGATCGAGGCGCCTGCATCGCAGGCAAGCCAGCTCCCACATTTTGATCACCTGTTACTCATCTACCGTGATTCAACGCTTGATGGTCTTCAACTCATCCAGCAACCCCAGCAACACCTGCAACTTCTCCTCCCCAAACTGCCCCTGCAAGCGCTGGTAATTCTCTTCCATGCACTGGCTCATCGACTCGAAACTGGCCTTGCCCTTCTCCGCCAGCGTCACCAGCACCCGCCGCTGATCCTGCTCGGCCTTGCGCCGGTGCACCATCCCCGCCGCCTCCATGCGCACCAGCACGCCGGTCATGCTCGGTTTGAGAATGCACGCCAGTTCGGCCAATTGATAAATCTCCAGCTCGTCATGCTGGCTGAGAATTCGGATGACCCTCCATTGCTGCTCGGTCAGCCCATGCTCATTCAGCGAAGGCCGAAAAAAACTCATGGCCGCTTCACGGGCCTGCAACAGGGTCAAGGTCAGGGATTGTCTGGGTTTCAACATAGGCTCAGGGTCACGATAGATTTAGTTAATGTTTTAACGAAACTCTAACACTCTCCTCCCCGCCTCACGCTATAACTTGTGAAGCCGGCGAGGGCTCTGGCGCGCAGGATCAAAACCCGCGGCACACAGAATCAAGACATCCAGCGTGCCAGCGCCCTTAATACACTCATTAGCTCTTCACTGTCAGGCAGCGCAATGATCAATATCGAAACGCCGACCTATTACACGGCGACCAAAAAATACAACCTCAGCTTCCCGACCCTGGAACAGGACGTGGAAGCCGACGTGGTGATCATCGGGGGCGGCTTTTCCGGGATCAACACCGCCCTGGAACTCGCCGAAAAAGGCATCACCAACATCGTCGTGCTGGAAGCGCGTTACCTGGGTTTTGGCGGCACCGGGCGCAACGGTGGGCAGATCATGGCCGGCATCGGTCACGACCTGGAGAAGATCAAGCAGGACGTGGGTGAAGACGGCCTGCGCCAGATCTTTGAGATCAGCGACCTGGGCGCCGACATCATCAAGAACCGCATCGCCAAGTACGACATCGATGCCGACTTCTGCCACGGCTACGGCTACATGGGCTTCAACGCCCGCCAGGAAAAAACCCTGCGCGCCTGGGAAAAAGACTTCAAGTCCATCAACACCCAACATGAAATCCGCTTCCTCGGCGGCTCCGACGTGAAGCAGATCATCGGCTCCGACGCCTACAGCAGCGCCCTGCTGCACATGGGCGGCGGGCATGTGCACTCGTTGAACCTGCTATTGGGCGAAGCCAAGGCCCTGGCCGGCTACGGCGTGCGGATTTTCGAGAACAGCCCGGCGCTGGAAGTCAGCTACGGCGAACGCATCACCGTGCGCACAGGGCGCGGTTCGGTCAAGGCCAGCAAACTGCTGTGGGCCTGCGACAGTTTCCTCAACAAGCTGGAACCGGAACTGCACCGGTCGACCATCAACACCTATGCGTTCCAGATGATGACCGAGCCATTGTCTGAAGAGCTGATCAACCGTATCAGCCCGATTCGCGGGGCCTACAGCGATATTCGCCCGGTGATCGACTACTACCGTGTCACCAACGAAAACCGCCTGCTGTTCGGTGCCGCCACGCCTTTGGTGGAGCACATTCCCGGCGATTTGAAAGCCTGGAACCGCAACTTGATGCTGAAGATTTTCCCGTACCTCAAGGACGTGAAAATCGACTTGGCCTGGGGCGGCCCGATGGCCTGCAGCCCGAACCTGTTCCCGCAGATCGGCACCCTGCCCGGGCGCAGCAACGCGTTTTATGTGCAGGGCTATTCAGGCTTCGGCGTGACCCCGAGCCACATCATCTGCAAGGTGCTGGCCGAGGGCATGAGCGAAGGCTCGGCGCGGTATGACCTGGTCAGCTCGATCCATCGCCCGACCATCATCGGCAAAGACACGATCCGCCCGCTGCTGCTCACCGCCGGCAAGTCCTGGCACCAGCTTTCCGGTTACTGGAACGGCCGCCGCTAATTTTTTCTCATCAGGAGCAACTGCCATGACCCTCGTCACCCTCAAGAAAGACATCCAGCTGTCGGAACTCGACGCCTGGGGCACCGTCGCCGACCTCGGTTCAACCATCCTCGAAGGTGAAGTCCGGGCCTTCGGCAAAATGACCTTCGGCGCCCCGACCGACGCGGTCAGCAGCGCCTATTTCGGCACCACCCAGGGCAAGTTCCGCATGGTCTACCCGTTTGCCGAACAGGCCACCGTGGTCACCGGCGAGGTGGTACTCACCGACGAGTCCACCGGCCAGAGCACCCGCTACAAGGCCGGTGACAGCTGGTTCGTGACCAAGGGCACGCCCGTACTGTGGGAAGTGGTCAGCGAAAGTTTCGTCAAACACTACTTCGCCGTGGTGTGACAGCCCCGGCTGCCGGCCCCCGTCGGCAGCCCTTTGGCGCAGGAGCCCCCATGCACACCCTCCCCGCCCACGAAGTCGCCGGCCAGTGCCTGCAGGCTTTTACCCGATTGATTCCGGTCAGCCAGGCCGCGTTCTATTGTGTCGACCGCCACCTGCAAGCGCGGGATTTCCAGCTGCACGGCATGAGCGGCGAGATGCACCGCGACTACCTCGACAACTACCGCCAGTTCGATCCACTTCAACCGCGCAACTGCTTGTCCAGTGGACTCGCAGTGGTGCCGCTGGGCCTTGCCATGGCCCGCCAGCCCGCGCGGGATACCCGACGGTATGGGGATTTTCTGCGGCGATACGGCGTGGTCGATGTGGTGGAAATTTTCGCCCAGCGCGACGGCCAGCCCCAGGCGGCGATCTCGCTGCTGCGCACCGCCGACCAGGGCACGTTCACCGGCGAGCAACTGACCCAACTGAATGCCCTTCAAACCTTGCTGCAACTGGCCGTCGCCAACATGCAGCCCGCTGAGGATGCACTGGCCGGGCTGACACCCAAGGAGCGCCAGATCGCTCTTTTACTCCGCCAGGGCGCCAGCAACAAACAGCTGGCCCGGGAGCTTGAAGTCGGCCTGCCGACCATCAAGACCCACCTGATCAACCTGTTTCGCAAGACCGGCGTCAGCAGCCGTACGGAGCTGGTGGGCAGCCTGTTTCTGTAGCCGGCCTCAACCATCCGGTTGATGGTCGGGCCTGCTGCCGGGCGCGATGATCCGTGGTGTTCACCCACCCAACCGGAGCATCGCAATGACCACCCCTTCTGACTGGATCACCGTGGGCGCCCTGGCCGACGGCTTCGCCCCCGAGGCCTTTATCCTGCCGAACCTGGCCGACCTGAGCGGCAAGACCTTCACGCTGTACTTCGCCAATGGCTGGCAGATCGAGCACCGTTTCGAGCGCGACAGCCTCGCCTGGGTCGCGGCCGACGGCCACTCCAGCGGCAGCGCAACCTACCGCGCGACCTCGGTGCGTCCCGGCCTGTACCTGGTGGACTTCATCAAGCGCGAAGGCGCGCAAGCCTGGTCGGTCAGCCTGGTGCTCGACACCGCCAGCGCCTCGTTCACCGCCGTGCTCGGGCGCATGCCCACCCAGGAACAAACCCGCGAAGGCCTCTACAGCCGCGCCCTCGCCGGCAAGCCGCTGACCTCGGTGGAAGTGGAGTTCCTCCACGGCAGCCTCGACCGCCCCTGGCAAGCCGGCCAATGCCCACACGCCCCTACCACCGAACTCACCGGCCTGCGCAACCAGTACCGCTACAGCCCGAGCGAGGTCTACGAGCACATCTACCTCAACCACCAGTTCTACGCCTGGCAATGCCTCAAGGGTGTGGAGCAAGGCCTGTGCGACACCGACCGCTGCGATTACTACAAGATCTCCGACCAGCTGTACCTGTTCGTGTGGCGCGAAAAAATCATCCCCACCCTCGGCCTGGTGCTGATCGACCTGCAGCAGCACCGCAGCGACGGCAAGATCTTTGGTTATGCCGACGCCTCTTTCGATGAATTGTCGAACTTTCCCATCAGCTCCTACTGCCAGGTGCTCAACCGCACGGAGCATCCTGATGACTGAGCCGCGCACCGTTGTGATTACCGGTGCCGGCACGGGCATCGGTGCCGCCTGCGCCCGGCTGTACGCCGCCGACGGTGCGCAATTGGTACTGATCGGCCGTCGTCGCGAACCGCTGGAGCAGGTTGCCCGGGACACCGGCGGCCTCGTGCTGGTGGGGGATGCGGCCTGCCCGCAGACGTGGGAGGGTTTCGTCACGCAGATTCGCCAACGCTATGGGCGGATCGATGTGCTGCTGGCCTGCGCGGGCGGGCATGGCGTTGGCAGCGCCACCGACACCAGCCCGCAGACCTGGGAAGCGGCGCTGCGCAGCAACCTCGACAGTGCCTTCTACAGTGCCCGGGCGTGTTTGCCGCTGCTGCTGGAAAGTGCCGGGAATATTGTGCTGATGGGTTCGATTGCCTCCCTGGCCGCCGGGCCTGAAGTGTGCGGCTACACCACGGCCAAGCATGCCTTGCTCGGGCTCAATCGCTCACTGGCCCGGGATTACGGCCCGCGTGGCGTGCGGGTGAACGCCGTGTGCCCGGGCTGGGTGCGCACGCCGATGGCGGATGAGGAGATGCAGCCGTTGATGGACTTTCATGGCGAGACGCTGCAACACGCCTATGACCGGGTATGCGCCGACGTACCCTTGCGCCGCCCGGCCAGCGCCGAGGAAATCGCCAGGGTGTGCCGCTTCCTGGCCTCCAGCGAGGCGTCGATCATTACCGGGGCAACGCTCGTGGCGGATGGCGGTTCAAGCATCGTCGATGTGCCGACGCTGGCGTATGCGCATATGGAGGCGAGTCATGGATGAAGACCTGGATTTCAGCGGTCGCAGCGTCCTGGTAACCGGCGGCGCCCAGGGCATTGGGCGGGCCATCGTCGAGGCGTTTGCCCTGCGAGGTGCGCGAGTGATGGTCGCCGACCTGCAACTGGCCGAAGCGCTGGCCTGTGATCTGTGCGAGCGCGGTTGCGAGGTGGAAGCGGTGGCGGTAGATCTGGCAGATGCCGCTGTGGTATTCGGGCTGGTTGAAGAGGTGGAACAACGCTGGGGGCGGCTGGATATTCTGGTGCATAACGCCGGGTATTTTCCGCTGACGCCGTTTGCCGACATCACCCCAGCGATACTCGAGCGCACCCTGGCGGTCAATTTATCGGCGTTGTTCTGGCTGACCCAGGCGGCGCTGCCGATGTTTCGTCGCCAGGGCCGGGGCTGCGTGCTGGTCACGTCCTCAGTCACCGGGCCGAGGGTCGCATTTGCGGGGTTGAGTCACTATGCGGCGTCGAAGGCCGGGGTCAACGGGTTCATCCGCAATGCCGCGCTGGAACTGGCCGGGCTGAATGTGCGGGTCAATGGCGTGGAGCCGGGCATGATCGCCACGCCGGCCATGGGCAATCTGGGGGATGACCAGGTGAACGCACAGATCGCCAGCCGGGTGCCGCTGGGACGGCTGGGTGCGCCGGGAGATATCGCCGGGGCGATGCTGTTTCTGGCGTCGGACCTGGCGGGCTACATCACCGGGCAGACATTGGTGGTGGATGGCGGTTCGACCTTGCCGGAGGTTTAACGAAACGTCCTACTAAACGGCCAGATAACCTCTACTCCCCCGCCTTGAGAACCGCTGCAAAGTCCCTCGCCTGATCACACAGCGCGAGGGAACGCCGATGCTTTTTTCGATTACTGCTCTGCCCAGTGGGGCTGCCTCTTGATTCCCGCCATTGGCTTTTTCGTCGTGGCGGCGATGGACCCGAAGACGCGCGACGTCAATGCGGTTCTCAACGACTTCACACACTGCCTGAACACCTACGACGCGTGGGCCGAGAGCTTCTGGAGTTTTTCGGCACTGGATGTCGAGCAGGTGTTCAAGGTCGGCGATGAGGTGTCGCTGGTCGCGCCCATCACCCGTTCTCTTTACCCCAGCAGCACCGTCGCGACCTGCAAGGCCAACTCACCGTTGACCCTGGTGCACATGTTCCAGAGCACACGGTTCGTGCCCATCGGCAATACGCCGGTCATGCTCCAGGAAATCGCGCAAGACGGTGGTCCGCTCGGCGCCCCCCTCCATAAAACCATCGGCCCCAGCGGCATCCTTGAAGTCACCGAGTGCACCGTCGACCGGCAGTACCGGGTCAGCTTTTATCCCGACGTGTCCAGGGACCACATCAAGGCACTGTATACCTCCTATCAGTCCGAGATCAGCTCGCTGGAAGGTCGCCTGCGCGGCGAGTGGACGAGCACGTTCAAGCCGATATGGGAGAGCTATGCCAAGGCCGGTTATGTCGATCGGTACACCTCGCTGCAAATGTCCTATGCGCAAGGGTTTGGCAACGTGCTTTACGGTCTTTGGGACGGTATTGCGCAACTGTACCAATGGTTGGCAGACATAAAGCCCAACAGCGAAAAGCTGCTGCAGTACCTCTCCCAGGCCGAGCTTGGAGCGCTGCTGAAGCTCAGTCATGAGGCGATTGCCAAAGGACTGCTGATTCTGAGCGATGAACCGCTGCTGTTTATCTACCTGTCCGCAATGGTCAGTTGGATGCGCATGCTGCCGCCGCATTACCTGTTTGAGTTGCTGGGGGAAATCACCACCGAGGTGCTGCTCAACCTGTTGTTGCTATGGGCCACCGGCGGTATGGGTGTGGCGGAGCGGCTGGGTGCGCAGGTGCTGGGCAAGGTCAAGTCCGAGCGGGCACGGGAATGGCTGGAACAGATGGCCACGCTGGGCGGCACGGCCCGGATGGATGGGCATGCCGAGGTGCTTAAGCCGGTAGCGCTTCAGCGTCATGCGGTGCCGGTCAAGGCGGCGGCGGTGCCGTTGAAGGTGGGTCCAGATCAGGTTTCGAATCCGGCACCGATGGTGCGGGAGCCGAAGACGGCGCGCACGGCGCTGGTGAAGCAGGAGCTTGTGGATGATGTGCCCGCCTCTGCCAAGAACCCTGGTGGCGATGCAGCCGCTCCCGCAGACAAGACCGCAACCAATGGCTGCCCGGTGTCGATGGTCACCGGTGAGGAACTGCTGACCCTCACCGACGGCTCGTTGGATGGGGTGTTGCCCTTTGCCTGGACGCGGTTGTATCGCAGCAGTGCGGTGGAAGTGGATTGCGGGTTGGGGTTTGGCTGGAGTCATTCGCTGGCTCAGCGGTTGGTGGTTAGCGGCGAGTCGGTGATCTGGACCGATCACGAAAACCGCAGCACTACGTTTCCCCTGCCCTCTGCTACGCGGCCAGCCATCACCAATAGCCTGGCGGAAGCGGCGATTTATCTGGGCGCTTTGCCTGATGAGTGGGTACTGGCTCAAACCTCCCTTTTCTATCACTTCCGCGACGGTGTGCTGACGTCGATCAGCGACGCGTATGACAACCGGCTGCGTATTTCCCGAG
>NZ_JARIXR010000039.1:0-47689 GCF_029269205.1 Pseudomonas sp. 1912-s
GGGAGCTGGCTTGCCTGCGATGCAGACAACTCGGTCTCTCAGGTACACCGAGGTGAGGCCATCGCAGGCAAGCCAGCTCCCACATTTGACCGTGCCCGCTGTAGATTTTGATCTTGATGTTGCCTTTGCTTCACACCACTCAAGCCGGCCTGTAGGCCGCTGTGCTGTTGATCTGCTTTTGATCTTGATCTTAGGCGCCCCGTTAAACCACGCTGGCCGAACGCAGGTAGTACGGAGCGGGTAAACCGGCAGGACGCCGGTTTAGCCGCGACGGGGCAGGGACGCCCCGTCGCGGCGGCCCGCTTCGTGCTGCCGGAGTGAGGGCACACCGAGCATTAGCGAGGTGCCGAGTGGTGGGGCAAGAGCCCTTTTGGTTACTTTTGGGGCTCTTTTCCAAAAGTGACCCGCTGTAAGAGCGGAACCCATATCAGCCCCGACCGCAACACCGGATATGTACTCCAGCAGGTCAGAAATTCTGCCCCATGGAGAACTGGAACACCTGCCTGGTCGCATTCTCCGGTGTGCGAACCGGCAGCGCCAGGTTGATACTCAACGGCCCCAGCGGGCTGTACCACGTAGCCCCGACACCCACAGAAGCGCCCAGCTGACTAAGGTCAACCCCGTTGCACCCCTGGGTAGTACTCAGGGCGCACTTGTTCGAGTAAACGTTGCCCACATCCCAGAACACCGAAGTACGCACCGATTTGTTGTCCTTGAGAAACGGCATCGGAAACAGATACTCCGCCCCGCCTGTGATCAGGATATTGCCCCCCAGCGCCTCAGCATCCCGGTCGGTGTAGTACTGCTGCCCCGCACTGGCATACGCGCCAGTGGCTGGCGTACTGCGCGGCCCAAGCGTGCCACTCTCAAACCCACGCACCGAACCCTCGCCCCCAGCGGTGTAGTTTTCATAAAACGGCAATCCGTCAGTCGAGCCATATCCGTTGGCATAACCCAGCTTGGTATGAAAACGCAGCGTAGTAGAGGTAGTGACCGGCACGAACGTCTGCCCGGAGTAGTCGAGTTTGTAGAAGCTCAAGTCACTGCCCGGAAGCGTCACCGTCAGGTTCAAATTCTGCGAGTAGCCACGGGTCGGCATCACGCCTTTGTTCAACGTCGACTCCGACCACCCCAGGTTCGCCTTGAAGTTGGTGAACTCGCTGCCTTCACGCTGCAGAAAGTCGTAGATCTCATCAGAGCTGTAGATCCCCGGGTCGATGCTGTCGTGTTGCACGGTCAGGCCGAAACTCAACCGCGAGGTTTCATTGATCGGGTAGCCGATCGTGGCACCGAGGCCGTAGCTGTTGATGGAGTAGTAGGAAACCCCGCTGCCATCGTCGTAGTAGTTGTTGTAATCGGTGGCGCTGTAGAACGCGTTATAGCCCAGGCTCACCCCGTCCGGTGTGAAGTAGGGGTTGGTAAAACCGATGTTGTACTTGCTTTGATACTGCGAGCGGGTCAAGCCCAGGCTGGCGTAATTCCCGGTGCCCAGGAAGTTGTTCTGGGTGATCGAACCGCCGAGGATCAGCCCGGCATCCTGGGCAAACCCGACGCTGGCGGTGATCGAACCGGACGCCTGTTCTTCGACGGCGTAGTTCACATCCAGCTGGTCATCGACACCCGCCACGGCCGGGGTTTCGACGTTGACCTCTTTAAAGAAGCCCAGGCGCTCCAGGCGAACCTTGGACTGGTCGATCAGGTAGGTCGAGGCCCAGCCGCCTTCCATCTGGCGCATTTCCCGGCGCAGTACCTGGTCGTCGGTCTTGGTGTTGCCCCGGAAGTTGATGCGGTTCACGTAGGCGCGCTTGCCCGGGTCGACGTTAAAGGTGATGTCCACGGTGTGGTCGTCATCGTGGGGCGTGGGCACGCCGTTGACGTTGGCGAAGGTGTAGCCGTCGTTACCCAGGCGCCGGGTGATCAGGTCGGAGGTGGTGGTCATCAGCTTGCGCGAGAACACCTGGCCTTTCTGCACCAGCAGCAGGGACTGGACCTGGTCCTGGGGCACTTTCAAGTCGCCGCTGAGTTTCACCTCACGCACGGTGTACTTCTCGCCCTCGTTGACGTTGACGGTGATGTAGACGTGCTTCTTGTCCGGAGTAATGGACACCTGGGTCGAGGTGATGTCCATGTTGATATAGCCACGGTCCAGGTAATAGGAGCGCAGGCGCTCCAGGTCGCCGGTGAGTTTTTCACGGGCGTACTTGTCATCGTTGGTGAAGAACGACAACCAGTTGCTGGTCTTGAGGGTGAAGGTCGTGGCCAGTTCCTTGTCGGTAAACACCGTGTTGCCCACCACGTTGATGTGCTGGATCGCCGCCACCGCGCCTTCGTCGATCTTGATCTTCAGGCCCACGCGGTTACGCGGCTGTGGCAGCACTTCGGTGTCGACGGTCGCCGCGTAGCGACCCTGGGCCACGTACTGGCGCTGCAGCTCGTTGCGCATGCCTTCGAGGGTGGCGCGCTGGAAGATCTCGCCCTCGGCCAGGCCCGACTGCTTCATGCCTTTGAGCAGGTCTTCGGTGGAGATAGCCTTGTTGCCTTCGAACTCGATGCTGGACACCGACGGGCGCTCGACCACATTGATGATCAATACATCGCCGTCGCGGCTCAGCTGGATGTCCTGGAAGAAGCCGGTCTTGAACAACGCGCGGGTGGAATCCACCAGCCGTCGATCATCCGCCTCGTCCCCCACGTTCAGCGGCAAGGCACCAAACACGCTGCCCGCAGAGACCCGTTGCAGACCGTTGATACGGATATCCGAGATTTTGAAGGCTTCAGCGTGTGCAAGTGTGACATTGAGCAGCAGCGCAACCGAGCAGAGCAGGCGCGAAAAATTCATCAAGATCTTTTCCAGAACACATCGACAAGCAGCGCAAGCGCGCACGGATGACTCGCCGCAGGCGGGTCACCACGACGCGGCCAGACGGGTGGACGGCAAGCATAAGAGCGCCGGGGGTTTGGTGCGGTTAACCAAGTGTCAAGTTAGGTAAAGGTTGGCCCCGGGGCGGTGACGCTGGGCGATACTGTGGCCAGACCCCTTCACGAGCTCGCCATGATCCGCGTATTGCTAGTCGACGATGACCAGGAACTGACTGAAATGCTCGGCCAATACCTGGAGCATGAAGGCTTTGAGGCGACCTGCGTGCACACCGGCGAGGAGGGTGAAGTTGAGGCGTTGTCGGGGCGCTACAGCATTGTGGTACTGGACGTGATGCTGCCCAGGCTGTCGGGCATAGAAGTGCTCAGGCGCATCCGCGCCAGCAGCCAGGTGCCGGTGGTGTTGCTCACCGCCCGTGGCGACAACATCGACCGCATCACCGGGCTGGAGCTTGGCGCGGACGATTACGTGCCCAAGCCCAGTTCCCCGGGTGAACTGGTGGCGCGCCTGCGCGCGATCATGCGCCGGGTGCAACCCGTGGGCCAGCCGACCGGGGAGGTCATAACGACCGGCGCCCTGATGCTGTGGCCCGGCAAACGCCAGGCCCGTTGGAACGGTTGCGAGCTGGGGCTGACCAGTACCGAATTCAGCCTGCTTGAAGTGCTGGCCCGGTGCGCCGGCCAGGTGGTGAGCAAAAAGGACCTGTCCCTCAATGCCCTGGGCTGCCCGTTGACCCGTTACGACCGACGCATCGACGTGCACATCAGCAGCATTCGCCAGAAGTTGGGCCCGCGTCCGGATGCCAAGGCCTGGATCCAGAGCGTGCGCGGCCTCGGTTACCTGTTGATCGCCGAATGATGAAGCCCAGCCGGCTGTTCTGGAAGCTGTTCCTGGCCTTTTGGCTGGCCACCAGCCTGACGTTCCTGGTGGGGTTGAGCATTCTCGTGGCGGGCAGCCTTGGCCCCGGGGATCACCATCTGGATGCGATCCTGGCCAGCGAAGAACAGTTGCTGGAACAGTACGGTGTCGAGTCGGGCCGCCAGCTCCTGGCGGTGTGGCAGCCACCCCACGGCCAAGCCATTGGCGTGTATGACAGTGCCGGTCAATTGCTGGCCGGCACGCCGGTCTCGCAGGCGGCCTATGAAAAGTCGCTGATCAGCAAGGACGGGGCCGCGCTGTCGCTCAGGTCTTCCCAGCCTCCCCACGAACCCGGGCGGCTGGGTCATTGGATTCCGTTGATCATCGGCACCGTAATGAGTGCGCTGTTCAGCGGGTACATGGCCTATTACCTGGCGTGGCCGCTGGCGTACCTGCGGCGGGCGATGGGCGACGTGGCCCGGGGACACTTCGAAACCCGGGTGCGGCCGATGATGGGCAAGCGCCGTGATGAAATCGTCGACCTGGCCGAAGACTGCGACCGAATGGCCAACCAGCTCAAACTGCTGGTGGAGGCCCAGCAACAGCTGCTGCACGACATCTCCCACGAACTGCGCTCGCCGTTGACGCGCATGCAAGTGGCCATCGGGCTGCTGCTGCAAGACCCGGCACGCCAGGAAATGCTCGGGCGCATCCAGCGTGAATCGGCGCGCATGGACACGCTGATCGAGGCGCTGTTGACCCTGGCGCGCGTGCAGGGCCGCCCCGAAAGTATCGAGCGCGAGCCGGTGGATATCATCGAGCTGCTGGCCGTGATTGTCGAAGACGCGCAGTTCGAGGCGGGCATCAAAGGCTGTCGTGTCAGCTTGCAGGCGTGCCCTGACTTTGTCAGTCGTGCCAGCGGCGAGCTGTTGTATCGGTGTTTCGAAAATATCGTTCGAAATGCGGTGCGCTACACGCGACCGGATACGACGGTGCTGGTCACGGCGCAGATCAACCCCTACACACCCTGGCTGAGGGTCTTGATCAGTGACCAGGGGCCGGGGGTTGAACCGCTGCGGTTGCCGCGTATTTTCTGGCCCTTCGAGCGCGGCCCGAATGACGCCGATAGCGGTTTCGGACTGGGCCTGGCGATCGCCTTGCGGGCCGTGGAAATGCATGGCGGCACCATCGTGGCGTACAACCAGCCACCCGGCGGGTTGACCGTGGAGATCAACCTGCCCCGGGTGGGATCTTTACACGATATTACATTGGCTTGACCGCCCTGTACGCCCTGCGCCTTTAGACTTTTCCTCTGCGTAAGCTGATGTTCAGTGACGCCATTGGCGTGGAGGTGGCGATGTTTCAGGTGCATAAAAAAGGCTTCGTGGCCGGCAAGAAAATGGTCGATGGCCTGGTGCCTTACGATTTCTTCTGCGAAGACAGCCCGGCGATCAACCTGTTCGTGTTTACCGGCTCTGCCGCCCTCGGCGAAACGGTGGAGGAGCAGACACTGTGGGGCTTTACCCGGCTGGAACGGTTTGAAGCCATGACCGGCGCCCTGGTGGCGAACCGCAAGAACGACGGCTGGTTTCAAAGTGTCAGCGTGCTCACCGGGCCCAACCAGAACGGCACCCAAAGCGTGAAATTCCAGCGGGTGCTGAAAATCATCCGGCATGTCACCGCCAGCAAGTTTGAATACGAGATCCATACGGATGAAGGCGACACCTACTTCACCCGTCGACCCGCTGCACCCGACAGCGCACAAACCGTCATTTATGCAGCGGATCAATAGCCGCACGCCGGCCCGGGGGCTCAGGCCGGCAGCACCTGCGGGCTGCCACTCTCCACCACAAACTGCTTGAGGGTCGAGACCGTGGCATTCGGGTCCAGCCGATCCGAGATCGCCTGCATCCGCACCTCCAGCCGTTCCGGCGTCAGCTCCAGTGACAGGTACCCGCGCGGGCGGCTGTCGTAGAAGCGAATCTGCGGGTTGTCCGGCAGGATCGATTGCACCGCTTCATAGCTGGGCCCGTTGGAGGTGATGGAGGTGCCGACAAATTCCGCGGCCACCAGCCGTGAGTCGGGGTCTTCAGGCCGTTCGTAGAGGTGGTTGGCCCAGAAGGAGTGGTAGTCGCCGCTGAGCACCACCGGATTGGCCGCGCGGCTGTCCCACAGGTTGTCAATCAGGCGGCCCCGCGCGGCCTGGAAACCATCCCAACTGTCGGTCCAGTAACGGGCGTCATCGCTGCCGGGTTTTTGCGCCCGCAGCGGGGCCACCAGCAGGTCCTGGGCCAGCAGGTTCCAGCGGCTGTCGCTGCGGCGCAGGCCGTCATACAGCCAGCGCTCCTGCTCGAAACCCAGCAGGGTGCGCCTGGGGTCGGCGAGGTCGACGCAACGGCTCAATTCCATATGGCCCTTGCCGAAGTTCGGTGCCTGGTAGCACGGCTGGCGCGAGCGATATTGTCGGCCATCGAGCACCGGGATGGCCGCCAGGTCGCCGTAGGTAAACCGCCGGTAAATCTGCGGGCTGCCATTGCTGCCTATGGGCGGGCGACGCACCGGCATGTTTTCCAGGAACACTTGATATGCCGCCGCTCGCCGTTGCTGGAACGCGGCCACAGTGACGCTTGGGTCCTGGGAGGAAAGGCCCGAGTAGTCGTCCTGTACTTCATGGTCGTCCCAGGTGGCGATCCACGGCGCGGCGGCGTGCAGTTGTTGCAGGTCCGGGTCGGTCTTGTGCAGCGCGTAGCGATAGCGGTAGCCGGCGAGGTCGGTGGCCTCCGGCGCCCCATAGCTGCGGGCCAGGCCCGGGGTGCCGGGCTTGTTGGTGTATTCGTAGATGTAGTCGCCGAGAAACAGCACCAGGTCGGGCCGTTCATTGGCCATGTGCCGATAGGCGCTGAACAGGCCACGCTCGTAATGCGCGCAGGAGGCCACGCCGAGTTTCAGGCGGTCGACCCTGGCGTTGAGCGCCGGCAGCGTCAGCGCGCGGCCCGTCGGACCGCGTTCGCCCAGCGCGATAAAGCGGTACCAGTATTCTCGCCCCGGCTGCAGGCCGTGCAGTTCCACATGCACGGCGTGGCCATTGATCGCCAGGGCCTGGGTGCGACCGCGCTGGGCGATGCGGCTGAAGTTTTCGTCCAGGCCCACTTCCCAGTCCACCGGGATGCTCGCCGGTAACGCGTACTCGTTGCCGGGGAACAGCGGCAGGGTGCTCAGGCGGGTCCAGATGACAAAGCCGTCCGGCCAGGGATCGCCGCTGGCGACCCCCAGGGTAAACGGCGTGGCCACGCCGGCCAAAGCACTGCCGTAGCGCAGGATTAGCGGGGCGGCAGCCGCTCCGGCCAACAGGCGCAAGGCCTGTCGGCGATTGAGATCAAACGTCATGACAGGTCCTCAGAATGTGTAGCTGGCCTGGACGCCCACGGTGCGTGGCTCACCCGGCGTGGCGATCTGTGCGTTGGACAGGAACGAGCCGTGGTACAGGTCGTACTGCTTGTCGAACACGTTGCGGGCCCACAAGGCACCCGACCAGTGACTGCCTTTGGGCGTGATGCCCAGGCGCGCATTCGCCAGCCAGTATTTCTGGGTGGTGGTGCCGTTGCTGCCGACGATGCGGTCGTGGAACGAGTAATCGCTCTCGGCACTGAAGGTGAAGCCGCCGACGTCCCACACATATTGCAGTTGGCCGCCGTAACTGATTTTCGGGAAGTTGGTCAGGCTGGAGCCGGAGAAGTCGGTGTACACCGGATAGGCAAAGCCCACGGCCCGCGTGGCGGTGCTATCAAGGCCCTTGTAGTCGAGGTATTTGCCCTTTTTGGTGCCGAAGTATTGGCCCAGCGTCAGGCCTGGCAGCGGCTCCCATTGCAGCTCGAATTCATAGCCGTAGATTTTCGATTTGGGAATATTCACCAGTCGCCCGACGTTGCCGATCTGCTGGCTGATCCACACTTGGGATTGGTACTGCTGGTCGCGGTAGTCGTAGTAGAACGCCGAGCCGTTGATGCGCAGGGTGTCGCTCAAGTCGCTTTTGAAGCCCAGCTCATACGCCAGCAGTTTCTCCGGTTTGACCGGCGCGATCTGCTCGGCGTAGCTGGAGTTGTAGGCGGTGAAACCGCCGGATTTGATCCCGCGGCTGACCGTGGAATACAGCAGGGTCGAAGGTGTGACCTGGTATTCCAGGCCCAGCTTCCACGAGGTGGAGTTGCTGTCGAGGTCGCTGTCGGCGGCCGGGAAACTCAGTTGGCCCAGGCTGTAGACGCCGCTGTTTACCAGGATCCGCTGGGTGCTGAAGTCTTGCAGTTCGCGGTGTTCTTTTTCCTGGCGCAGGCCGACGATCAGTTTCCAGTCGTCGGTCAGCTGATAGTCGCCCTGGGCGAAGGCACTGTAGGTGTTCGACTTCTGGGTGTACGAGGTGTAGGTGCCGTAGCCGAGGTTGGCGCTGAAGTCCGAATAGAAGTTTTCGTCGAGGCGGTCCTGGGCGAAATACAGGCCGGTCTGCCAGTTGAAGCGCTCGTTGTCGTGGGACGCCAGGCGCAATTCCTGGGAGAACACCTCGATTTTCGAGTCGAAATATTCGTCGGATTGCGGGATCACCGAGGCGTCCCAGTCGATGTATTCACGCCGGCGGAAACGGTCGGAGGCGGTGATGCTGGTGACACTCAAATGGTCGTTGAGGTCGAAGGTGCCGGTGAGGGCGAAGCCGGTGTTGTCGTTGTCGCGATGGGGTTTGTCACCGACCGACAGGCCCGTGAGCCTGGCAAAACCCGGGGTCAGGCCCCAGCCGGTTTTGCTTGGGTCGCTCTCGGCACCAATGGCCGAGTAGCCCCGGCCATTGGTCGCATTGGGTTTGAGGCCCTGATACAGGTAGGAGCCCAGGCTGTCGGACTTGTCCTGGCCGGCATGCAGGGTCAGGTTGAAATTGATATCCGGGGTGGCGTCCCAGTCGAACTGGCCGCGCACCGAGGTGTTGTCCTTGTCCCCGAGGCTCTGCCCGGTCACGCGGTTTTCTTGCCAGGCGCCGCCTTGTTCGGTGATGAAGGCGAGGCGGGCGCGCAAGGTGTCGGTCAGCGGGCCGGAGAGAAAGCCTTCGACGTTGCTGGCGTTGTAGGAGCCGTAGTTGGTGGTCAGCCCGCCGTGGAATTCCCGGGTGGGTTTGTTGGTGATGAAGTTGATCGCGCCGGCGGTGCTGTTGCGCCCGTACAGCGTGCCCTGGGGGCCGCGCAAGACTTCCACGCGCTCCAGGTCGAAGAGTTGGCCCTGGGTCTGGATCGGGTAGGGCAACGCCACCTGGTCGAGGTACACGCCGACGGTGGAGGTGTTGTTGCTGCCGTAGTCCTTGAGGCCCACACCGCGTATGCGGAACAGCGGGTTGCCGCCGCCGTACTGGGGTGCGATGTCGAGGTTGGGCACGTAGTTTTGCAGGTCGTTGACCTTGGTCACGCCCTTGTCTTGCAGGTCCTGGCCGCTGAGGGCAGTGAGGGCGATACCCACGTCCTGGGCAGATTCTTCGTGGCGTTGGGCGGTGACCGTAACCTGGGGCAGGGCGGTGGTGACAGGTTGTTCCGCGCCTAAGGCGTCCCCCGCCAGCAGGACCATGAACGGCGCACTGGCGAGGATGAATGGGCGCGTGGGTTTGGTGGGGCGCGGGTAACGGAGCAGAGGGTGCATGGCAAGGTCCCTTAAGAAATTCGATTCTTGAGCGTGGGGCCGGCGGGGTGCCGTCCCGTCACGCAGGGGCCGCTCTTTGAAGAGTAAGCTGAAGGGTTGATAGCAAGCTATATGCCATCATTTTGTCATAATTAAGTATTTGATTTTATTGATGAATTTTTTGGTGGTGCGAGAGGTTCGCTGAAAAAGCAACAATCAGAAGGCAGGTTGTTCGGGAATCAACAGGGTGCGTACCCGCTACTTGAATAACGGATACGCACCGGCACTGGCGGCCTTTACCGATGCTGAAACCTCGGTAACGCAGCAATCCGCATCTTCGGCTCCTGCAACCTGGCCAGGTCACTGGCAATCTGTGCCCGCCAAAAATGCGCGCCGGCCAACTGCGCATCCACCCACGCCTGGCGCAGCAGCACCTTGGCCTTGTCCACCGCGCCGTACTGCGCCTGGCGCAGAATCAGCTGCGCCTTGATCCGCAGCATCTGCGGCACGAACCAGCGCTCATGCCGGCCCAGGGCCAATTGCAGGGTGTCTTCCAGCACTTCCAGCGCCAGTTTCTCCAGCCCCAGCCGTGCCAGGCCCAGGGCGTATTCGCAGCGCAACAGGCTATACAGCTGGCTATCGCCCTGCCCATGCAAGTGGTGCAACGCCTCACCCAACAGCGGCACGCCTTCCTCGGGCGAGCCCTGGCGGATCAGCAGGATGCTCTCGAAACACAGGCGAAACTGACGCCAAATGTGCAGGTCTTGCTGCGTCGTGCTGTCTTGCAGCAGCCCCAGGTAATAGCGCACCTTGGGCAGGTTGGACGCCAGCAATGCCAGCGGAATCGCCCCCAGGCACAGGGTGTACCAGAGGGTTGCCGGATGATCGAGGGTGATGGATTCATCGACGCAACTGCCGATCAAGCGCAGCGCCGGGTCAACATCGCCCTCCAGCAACTGCACCTGCGCCTTGAGGCAGCGGGCGGCGATGCGCTGGTCAAAATGCACGTCGATAATGTGCGAACGCGGTGCCGAGGGTGACCCCAGCGCCTCGTCGATATTCTGCCGGGCACCGGCCAGGTCGCCCATGTGGAACAACGCCAGGGCGCGCATGCGTTTGCCCAGCAGTTGCTGGTTGCCGCTGTGGCTCAGGGTGATGTAGCGCTCGGCCAGTTCCAGCGCCTCGGCGTATTGGTTGCAGCCGCAACGGTCGCTCCACAGGCCCCACAGCGCCCGCAGCTTGTGTTCGGCGTCGCCCAGGTCGCGGGCATCTTCGCGCACCTGGCGCCAGGCTTCACGCATTGGGCCGCCGGTGCCGTAGGTCAGCATCAGCACGCTGGCCAGGGCGGTTTGCAGCAGCATGCGCTGGCGCAACGGCAGCGGGGTAGTGGCGGCGCTGGCCAGGCCTTTGTCGACCCAGGTGCGGCACTCGCTGACCAGCGACAGGCGCAGCCACAACGGCACGCCGCCCAGGGTCAGTTCGATGCCGGTGGGCAGGTCGCCCGAGGGTGAAAAGGCCCACTCCAGCGCCGCGCGGACCGTGTTGATTTCCGGGCCGTAGAGGCCGACCCAGGTCTCGGGGGAAAGCCCGTCGAGGGTCTGCCCGGCTTCCTGCAAAACCCCGAGGGCAAACAGTGCATGGCGCTGGCGGGTGGCATCGGCTTCGCCGTGTTCGTTGAGTTTCTCCAGGGCGTAGGCGCGGGTGGTTTCCAGCAGGCGGTAGCGCTTGAGCAACCGGGATTCACCGGCGATCAGCAGCGACTTGTCCATCAGGCTTTCGAGCAAGGGCAGGGCGTTGCGCCCATCGAGGGTGCTGCTGGCGGTCATGGCCTTGACCGCGTCCAGGGTGAAGGAACCGGTAAACACCGCCAGTTGGCGCAACATCGCCTGTTCGTCGCCGGAGAGCATCGAGTAGGTCCAGTCCAGGGTCGCGCTCAGTGAACGGTGGCGCGCCAGGGCGGTACGCCGGCCGGTCATTTGCAGGCGGAAGCTGCCGTCGAGCAAACCCACCAGGTCCTGAATGCCGAAGGTACGCACCCGCGCCGCAGCGATTTCGATGGCCAGGGCATTGCTGTCGAGCTTGCGGCAGATGGCGCTGGCAGCGGCGACGTCGGCGTCCTTGAACACGAAGCCGGGGTCGAGGGCCTTGACCCGTTCGATAAACAACGCGATGCCGGACCAGGTCATGGCTTGCTCGGCACTCAGGCTGGCGTCTTCATCCGGCACCAGCAGCGGTGCCAGGTCGTGCACCCGTTCGCCGTCGGCCCGCAGCGGTTCGCGGCTGGTGGTCAGCACGCAACACTGGGGCGCGCAGCGCAGCAGCACTTCGACCGCGTCGGCAGTGGCTTGCAGTACGTGCTCGCAGTTGTCGAGCACCAGCAGCAGCGGGCTGTTGGCGAGCACCGAGGCCACGCTTTGCAGCGGCTCGTCACTTACGCTCTGGATGCCCAGCGCGCTGGCGAGCATGCCGGCCACCCATTGGCCGCTGGTGGCGGGGGCCAGGTCGACGAAGCACATGCCCTGGGGAAAGCGACCCTGCAGCAGTTGCGCCACGGCCAGGGCGACGGTGGTCTTGCCGATGCCGCCGGGGCCGGTGATGGTCACGAAGCGCTGGCTCAGGACCTGGTCGGCAAGGCTCAGTATCAGTTGCTCACGGCCAATCACCGTGCCCGGCGTCGCCGGTTGCAGGTTAGGTACGTCTGCCGTCGGGGCCGGCACCAGGGCTTGGGGCACTGCGTTTTCACTCACTGCCTGCATCGTTACCGGTGCGACAAACCGGTAGCCCCGGCCCGGCACGGTGACGATGTAGCTGAAGTTGCCGTCATCCCCCAGCGCCCTGCGCAGCGCCACGATCTGCGCGCGCAGGTTGCATTCCTCCACCACCACCTTGGGCCAGGCGAAAGAGATCAGCTCGGACTTTTCCAGCAACTCGCCAGCCCGGCTGGCGAGGGCGATCAGCAAGTATAAGGCGCGGCTGCCGAGGGTCACCGGCTCGCCGTTGCGCAGCAATACATGCTGGCGCGCCAACAAGAGAAAGGGGCCAAAACCGATAGCGTTCTCGGTGTGGTCCGGGGCCTGGGGGGCGAGGTCCATAAAGGACGCTGCGGGGTATTTGCTCGAACTCATCAATTTGTCCTTTTTTGTAGTCGGGCTTGTTATTGGCGATCAGGCCATTCGCCCTTTTGGGTGCTTACGTGCGGCAGCAGGCTTGGAGAGTTGAAGTCGATCAAAAGGTGAGAATTGCCGCCCTCCTTTGGGGCATGGACATTGTTATAGGGCGCGGGGCCGTAGGGTTTCAGGCGATGAGACTGTTTCAGATTCGAAACATTTTATTACTAGAAAACCTGATGTAGCAGAATGTATGCCAGTTGGCATGTAACAAAGATGACAACAACCGTATGAAATTTATGGGGATTTCTGAGGTCGTCGGCGGCGAAGGAAGGAAGATGTTCGGAAAGGCGAATATTTCTAATTGTGTCGTTCGGGAAGCCGAATAAAACGGCGGTGGTCTGCGGCGAGCGGGCTTGTTGTGGTGAGCGGGCTTGCCCCGCGCTGGGGCGCGAAGCGGCCCTGAAATCGGCTGTCGCGTGTTGTCTGTTGATAGGCGGTGGTTCTCTATTGGGGGGGCTGCTTCGCAGCCCAGCGCGGGGCAAGCCCGCTCACCACAACAGCCCGGCTCACCACAACGTTGGCTGTGTATCAGACTGTGTCTCAGCACCCACCTGATACACCGGCATGAATAGAAGGCGGGAACGCGACACAGACGGGATACACGCCTGGCTTTAAATCTGTCTACCAGATGGCGCAGGTGGTCACCCACCGCACAAGCGCCCTGGCCACATTCAGTCAAGCCAGGAGTTCCACACCATGAAGCGCCACTACGCGGCCCTTGCCGCCACCCTCGCACTGTCCCTCGGTGCCTTCGCCGCCACCGCCCATGCCGATGAGGCCAAGCCCCAGGAAAAATGCTTCGGCGTGTCCCTCGCCGGTGCCAACGATTGCGCCGCCGGTGCCGGGACTTCCTGTGCCGGTACCGCCAAGGCGGATTACCAGGGCAACGCCTGGGTGCTGGTGGACAAAGGCACCTGCACCCAGATCAAGACCCCCAAAGGCTTCGGCAGCCTGACGGAACAACCATGATTGCCCTGGCCCCTGCGGTGCTCAAGCGTGTGCTGCCTGAGGCGCTGCTGTTGCTGGTGGCTCGCGTGGGTATCGCTTCGGTGTTTTTCCTCTCGGGCCGCACCAAGGTGACCGGTTTCCTGCAGCTCAAGCCGTCGACCTACACCTTGTTTCGCTCGGAATACGCCTTGCCGCTGGTGCCGCCGGATTGGGCGGCACACCTGGCGACCTACGCCGAGCATCTGTTCCCGCTGTTGCTGGTGCTGGGCCTGCTGACCCGCCCGGCAGCCGCTGCGCTGTTGGGCATGACCCTGGTGATCGAGGTGTTTGTGTACCCCGACGCCTGGCCAACCCACCTGACCTGGGCGGGGCTGCTGTTGCCGCTGCTGGCGTATGGCGGCGGGGCCTGGTCGCTGGACCGCGTGTTGTCCGGCCAACGCCGTTAACCCTTTCACAACAATGATCAGGCCCCAAGGCCTGTGGAGAGTCGCATGCGTATTCTTTCTTCCCTGGCGATCGCCATGGCACTCGCTACACCGTTAGTGGCCTCGGCCGCCGATGCAGCCAAGCCTCAGCCGGGCAACGGTAAAAGCGTGGTGATCGTGCCCGGTTCCTTCGTCGACGGCTCCGGCTGGCGAGTGGTGCACGACATCCTGATTCACAAGGGCTACAAGGTCACCGTGGTGCATCAGGGCCATGAAAGCCTTGCCGCCGATGTGGCCGAAGCCCGCGAAGTGCTGGAGCAACAGGTCGGCCCGGTGGTGCTGGTGGGTCACAGTTCCGGCGGCGGGGTGATCTCGATTGCCGGTGACCGCGACAAGGTCAAGTCGATGGTCTATGTCTCTGCCCTGCAACCGGAAGTCGGCGAGAACATGAGCCAGTTGCTGTCGTCGATGCCGGCGCCGAGCAATGACGTCAAGCAGACCCGCGACGGGCATCTGTTCTTTGACCGCACCAAGTTCAACGCCGATTTCGCCGCCGACCTGACCACCAACCGCACCGACTTCATGGCCGCCTCCCAAGTGCCGGCCACCACCGCGCTGTTCGGCGGCACCGTGTGGGCCGCGGCCTGGCACAAGAAACCGACCTACGCCGTGGTGTCCACCGAAGACCGTGCCCTGAGCCCGGATCTGCAGCGCTGGATGTACAAGCGCGCCGGCTCCAAGGTCACCGAAATCAAGGCCAGCCATTCGGTGTACATCTCCCAGCCTGAGGCTGTGGCGAAGGTCATCGAAGACGCTGCATCCGTCATCAAATAAACCCCACCCCGAGGAGTAACACCCATGAGTACGTCCATCAAATCCCGCTTGAGCCTTGCCACTGCTGCCGCCCTGATCGCCATGGCGTCGGCCTCTTTCGCCGCTGCCGCGAGCGCCGCCGACCAGCCGGAGCAGCCAGGCCGCTGCTACGGCGTGAACAACTGCAAGGGCGAAAGCCTGTGCGCCACGGCCAAGAACGATTGCAAGGGCCTCAACAGCTGCAAGGGCCAGGGCGTGGTCGTGAAGACCCCGTCCGAGTGCCTGAAGCTGGGCGGCACCACCACTGAGCCGAAGTAAGGTCGTAATGAACACGCGGGGTGCCTGCGCCCCGCGTTGTTCTCCGGTTTTTCGCGAGCAAGCTCGCCCCCACAGTTTTATAACGGAGACCCCAAGATGCCGACATCCAACCCGCGTTTCCCGGGCTATGGCCTGGGGCTGCGCAAGGAGCACTACAGCGAGTTCCTGGAGGCGCCGGTGGCGGTGGATTTCGTTGAAGTGATCTCCGAGAACTTCATGGTCGCGGGCGGCCAGCCCCGGCATATCCTGCGCCAGATTCGTGAGCGGTATCCGGTGGCGCTGCACGGGGTGTCGATGTCTATCGGCACGGCCGAGGGCCTCGATCGCGATTACCTGAAGCGCCTCAAGTCGCTGGTGGACGAGATCGAACCGCTGTTTGTGTCCGACCACCTGAGCTGGTCCCGCAGTGGCGGCTTCAACTCCCATGACCTGCTGCCAGTGCCTTATACCGACGAGGCACTGGACCGGGTCTGCGCCAATATCGACATGGCTCAAGAGGTGTTGGGCCGCACGATGCTGTTTGAAAACCCGTCCAGCTACCTGGCCTTTGAAGGCGCCTCCATGAGCGAGTGGGAGTTTATCGCCGCCATGTCCCGGCGCACCGGCTGCGAGCTGTTGCTGGACGTCAATAATGTGTTTGTCAGCGCCAGCAACCACGGCTTTGACGCCCTGGCGTTTCTTCACGGAATTCCCGCCGAGCAGGTCCGGCAGATTCACCTGGCCGGCCACAGCCAGGGCCGCGAATTGCTGATCGACAGCCATGACAGCCCGGTGTGTGACGGGGTCTGGGATGTGTATGCCAAGGCCATTGCGTTGCTCGGCCCGGTCGCCACGATGATCGAGCGCGACGACGAGATTCCCCCCTTGGCTGAGCTGCTGGAGGAACTGTCGATCGCCCGGATGCTGGGCGCTTCCGAGGCCTTCAAGCGTGCGCAGGTGCGCCCATGAACCTCGCGCAATGGCAGCAGGCCTTTCACACCTGGCTGGTGAGTGCATCGGCCGAATCCGCCCAAGTGCTCGGCAACAACACCGCCGGGCTGGCGGTTTACCAGAACAACTACCGCGCACAACTGGTGGGGTGCCTGGAGCAGGCCTTTCCCAACCTGCGGCGTTGGGTTGGGGATGAGGCGTTTCTGGCCGCAGCCATCAGCCATATCGACCGGCATCCGCCCCATGCCTGGACGCTGGACGTCTATCCCGAAGGCTTTCACCTGACCCTGGGTGAACTGTTCCCCAACAACCCCGACGTGCATGAGCTGGCGTGGATTGAGTCGTCGCTCAATGAGGCATTTGTGGCCGCCGATGCGAGCCCGTTGCCCATGGACGTATTGGCGGCGGTGGATTGGGACACCGCACACCTGCAGCTCACGCCATCGTTGCGATGCCATGGGCTGACCACCAATGCCGAGGCGATCTGGTCGGCGTTGTGGCAGCAAACCCCGGCACCCGAGGCGGTGATGCTGGCCGAGGCCGGCGGGCTGCTGGTGTGGCGTCGGCAATTCACTTCGCGTTTGCGCCAAGTCGATGCCTTGGAGTACCAGGCGCTGGTGCACCTGCAAGCCGACGGCAGTTTTGTCGGGCTGTGCGACTTTCTGGTGGAGCGCCTGGGGGTAGAGGAGGGCGTGGAAAAGGCCGGTGAATGGCTGGCCGGCTGGATCGGCAGTGAGTTGATTGTGGGGGTCGTTGACGACCTGCCTGTGTCACATTTTTCGGAGCTATAACCGCATGTCTTATTTCAATCGCCGTCGTTTTTTGATTTCCACCGCCATGGCTTCAGTCGTGCTTTCACTGCCGGTAATGGCGGCGCCCGCGAGCCGGCAGATCCGCCAGGTCAGCACCGACCTGCTGGACATCGGCTACTACGAAGCCGGCCCGGAGGAGGGCCGGCCGATCATTTTGCTGCATGGCGCGGACGGTGATCTGGAACGCTTCGCCGGGGTCGCGTCGCAGCTGGTGTCTCTGGGCTTTCGGGTGGTCGCGCCGTACCTGCGGGGCCATGGCACCACCACGCAACTGGACAAGGCTGCACCCGCCAGCACTCAGGAAGTGGTGCTCGGCCAGGACGTGCTGGACCTGATGAACGCCTTGCACATCCCCGAGGCGGTGCTCGCCGGGTTCGACCTCGGTGGCCGCGCCGTCACGGCAGCCGCCACCTTGCGGCCCACCCGTTGTGTGGCGCTGGTCACCGTCAACAGTGCGCCGCAGCCCGCCCTGGCCGAGGTGCTGGTGCAAATGGCGCGGATGGGCACCTGGCGTACCTGAACATGAATATTTGGACAGCCGCGCATTTGTCCGCTGAAAAAAAAGGCCACAGCCCTTACTCTTAAGGCCTTTGCCACGTGTGCGGATTGTCCATGTCTTCTGTAGCTGATGGGTTGGCCAGTGATAAACGTTTAGCGGCGGTGGTCGCGATTTCCCTGGGGATCGGCATGGCGACCCTCGACACGGCCATCGTCAACACGGCGTTGCCGACCCTGGCTGAAGGCATCGGCACCGATTCGGCCTCGGTGATCTGGGTGGTCAACGCCTACCAGTTGGCGACCATTGCCGCCGTGCTGCCCTTTGCCTCCCTGAGTGATGTGGTCGGCCACCGCCGGGTGTTCCTCGGCGGCTTGCTGGTGTTTGTGGTGGCGTCACTGTTTTGCGGCCTGGCCTGGTCGCTGCCGACGCTGACCGCCGCCCGGGTGGTTCAGGGCCTGGGCGCAGCGGCGATCATGAGCGTCAACATTGCGCTGTTGCGGCACATCTACCCGGCAAAAATACTCGGCCGGGGGCTGGGGTATAACTCGCTGGTGGTGGGGCTGGCCTTTACGTTGGGCCCCACCGCCGCGTCGGCGATTCTGTCGGTGGCCACCTGGCACTGGTTGTACCTGATCAACCTGCCCCTGGGCGCTTTGGCCTTGTGGCTGGGGGGGCGTGCGATTCCGGTGATCCCGATTACCGGGCATGCCTTCGACCGGCTGGCAGCAATTCTTTGCGCCGGGTTGTTCGCCCTGCTGGTACTGGGGCTGGGGTCGGCGGTGCACGGTGCGCAGGCGGTGTTGACCCTGGGGCTGATCGCCGTGGCGCTGCTGTGTGGCGTGCTGCTGATCCGGCGTCAGGCCGGGCACCCGGCGCCGATGCTGGCGGTGGATCTGTTCAAGCGCCCGCTGTTCACCCTGTCGGCGCTCACCGCGATTTGCGCGTTCAGCGCCCAGGGCCTGGCGTTTGTGTCGCTGCCCTTCCTGTTGCAAACCGTGCTGGGCCACAGCCAGGTGGCCACCGGTTTCCTGATGACGCCATGGCCGGCGGTAGTCGCGGTGATGGCGTTGATTGCCGGGCGCCTGGCGGATCGCATCTCGCTGGCGTTGCTGTGTGGCATCGGCCTGGTGATGTTGAGCGCAGGCATGGCGTCGCTGGCGACCCTGGGCAATGACGCGTCGACCTTTGATATCGGTTGGCGCATGGCCTTGTGTGGCGCCGGGTTCGGTTTCTTCCAGTCGCCCAACCTCAAGGCGATCATGACCAGCGCGCCCATCGCCCGCAGTGGCGGGGCCAGCGGAATTGTGGCCACCTCGCGGTTGATGGGGCAGACGCTGGGGGCTTCGCTGGTGGCGCTGTGTTTCCACCTGTCCCTGAGCAGCGGCCCGCAGTACGCGTTGTGGCTGGGGTGCGGGTTTGCCCTGGTGGGCGCGGTGGCCAGCGGTTTGCGCCTGATGCAGGACGGCGCCAAGGTTTAATCATTCGGGCCTTGTAAAACAGGGCGGTAGACGGCTACCGTGGCCGTCTAAATAATTCTGAATGTTTCAGCTTTTATGTCTGATCTGGCCCAACGCAGTGCTGATGCCCACTCCCGCCGTGCTGCGCTGACCCTCGGCCTGTGCCTGCCCAGCGACGTGTTGCTGTACCTGGTACTGCCAATGGAGTCCCAGGCGTTCGGTATCACCCTGGCCCAGGCCGGGGTGCTGCTGGCAGCCAACCGCCTGGTGCGGATCTTCGGCTACAAGCATGTTCTGAACTTCTACGCCCGTAACGGCGATCGTCTGACCTGCTCCATCGCCGCCGGTGCGGCGGCGGTGTGTGCCCTGGGCAACTCGATGTTGTCCGGCTTTGCCGCCTTGCTCGGGCTGCGGCTGATTTGGGGCCTGTGTTTTGCCGCGTTGAACCTTTCCACTCAAGTGTTGGCCACCTCCGAACCGCTGGGTGCGGCGCGGCGGGCGGGGCGCTCACGGGCGTTGATCGCCCTGGGGCCGATGCTGGCCTTACCGCTGGGGGGATGGCTGACATTGCATGTCGGCCCGCGTCCGATTTTCCTGATTCTGGCGGGGTGTTGCCTGGTGGGATTATGGATGGCGCGGGGGCTGCCCACTGCCGGTCATAATTTGCACGGCACGCCGGGGCGACGCTTCCGGTTGCCCGACAGTGTGGCGACCTGGTCGTTTATCGAAGGTGTGGCGCTGGACGGGCTGTTTATCTTCGGCCTGTCGATTCAGGCGCAGAAGATCCTCGGTGGCAACGCGGTGCTGATTGCGGGCGGCTTGATGGCCCTGCGGTATGTCTCGGAACTGCTCCTGAGCCCGCTGGGTGGCCGGGCGGCGCAGCAGTTTGGTGCCACGTCGATGTTGTTGCTGTTTTCCTTTCTCAGTGCGTTGGCGCTGGGGGCGTTTGGCAGCCACTGGGTGATTGCGGGCGCCGCGGCGGTGCTGGTGTTGCGGGCGTTGCAACTGCCGTTGGTGACGACGCTGGTGGCGGAGCGCAACCCGGGGGCGATGCGGGTCTCGGCGTTGGCCTCGAATGCGGTATGGCGTGATGTGGGCGCGGGGCTTGGGCCGTTGTTGGCGGGGTTGCTGCTGCCAGTGGCGTCGGCGCCCTGGGTGTTTGGTGTGGCCGGGGCGGCGATTGCGGTCAGTGCGGTGTTCTGCTGGCGGGCGAAGATTTCGACGTGATGATGTGAGGCTGGTTGTGTCCCTTGACGAACATTTTGTGCGTTTGCTGGATGAGGCTTACCGGCATTGGACCGGGCAGGGGTTGCCGGCGCCCGAGGGGTTGGGGGGTGAGCAGCGGCTGACGTGGTTGCATGAGCAGGCGCCCTACAGCTTGCTGGCCCATGACGGGGCGGTTGATCCGCGTTTTACCTATGTGAATGAGTGTGCCTTGCGCTGCTTCAAGTATCCGCGTGAGGATTTTATCGGGATGCCTTCGCGGTTCAGTGCCTCGGAGCTGGATCGGCCGGCGCGGCAGGTGTTGATGGAGCAGGTTGGGGCCAAGGGGATTGCTCATGGCTACAGCGGGTGGCGGGTGGATGCGCAGAATCAGCCGTTCATGATTCATGACGGGGTGGTTTGGAATTTGTTGGGCGGGGTGGGGCAGGCGGCTTTGTTTTGGTTGGATGAGGGGGGGCTGAGTACATATCCGTTTCTTCGGTAACGGCGGCTTATGGTTTCGCTCTTACAGCGACTCACTTTGGAAAAGCCCCAAAGTAAGCAAAAGGCTCTGCCCCGCCTGTCGGCACCTCGCCTAGGCTCGGTGTTCCCTCACTCCGGCGCTGCTCCGCGGGCCGCCGCGATGGGCCATCCTTGGCCCAGCGCGGCTAAACCGGCGTCCTGCCGGTTTACCCGCTCCGCACCACCTGCGTTCGGCCTCGGGCTTATTGGGGCAGTCAGATCAAGATCAAAAGCAAGAGCACAGCGGCCTACAGGCCGGCTGGAGTGGTAGAAGCCAGATCAAAAGCGAAAGCCAAATCTGAAACGGATGCAGCTCTGCTTTTCTGTGGGAGCTGGCTTGCCTGCGATGCAGACAACTCGGTCTCTCAGGTGCTCCGAGGCGATGCCATCGCAGGCAAGCCAGCTCCCACATTTGGACCGTGCCCGCTGTAGATTTTGATCTTGATGTTGCCTTTGCTTCACACCACTCAAGCCGGCCTGTAGGCCGCTGTGCTCTTGATCTGCTGTTGATCTTGATCTTAGGCGCCCCGTTAAACCACGCTGGCCGAACGCAGGCTTTGGAGCGTGGGTAACCCGGCAGGACGCCGGGTTAGCCGCGCTGGGCCAAGGATGGCCCATCGCGGCGGCCCACGGTCCAAAGCCGGAGTGAGGGCACACCGAGCCTGAGCGAGGTGCCGAGTGGTGGGGCAAGAGCCTTTTGGTTACTTTTGGGCTCTTTTCCAAAGTGACCCGCTGTAAGAGCGGAACCCATCGAAGCCATCACCCAAATAACGGATATCCCCCCAATCAGCGAGCCTTCACCGCCTCAACCCACCCCGGATCCAACCGCGTCTGGTCAGGTTCAATCCCCAACCCCCGCATCCTCTCCAGGTGCTCATCAACCTCGCGCACCAACTGCGCCTGAGCGCTCGAGTTGGCGTCCAGTTCGTGCATCTGCATCAACCCAAGGTGATAAAACCGCAGCAATTTGATCGCCACCGGATCATTCGCTTTCACCCGGTCAGTCACCTTGTGCATCACATTCGTCACACTCATCAAACTGCGCTTGAGCTGCCAGCCATACACCGCCGGCGCCAGCCAGGCCTGGTTCCAGAACGGCCCCCGCACCAGCGCCAGTGTGATCAATACCCCGGCAAACACCCCGCCCACATTAAAGCGAAAGTTATCGCCCCCAGGCGTACCAAACACCATCACCGCCAGGCTGGACAGCCCCATCGCCAGCGCCACGAACAGCACCGCGACTATCAGCGTGCTGCGTCGCGTCTGCTGGCGAAAAACAATCGGGTCGCACGGTTTAAGCTCAAACATCCGGGTGCAGTCTCCATGGGCTGAGTAGGGGTATAACGCCGGCCGGCATCTTCTCATGGTTCGCCCGTCGGAGTGACGGTAATCCGGTTGAACGATGGCCCACCGCGTTTTCTCTAAACCTCGTAGGCAATCGACCCCAAGTGAGGTGAACCATGACCCGGTACCAGCAACAGCCGCCCGGCACACCCAACCCCGACCGCACGCCCGGCGAAGAGGAGCGCGACAACGACGCCCTGCGCCCCAACGACCCTGCCGAGCGCGAGCACAACGAGGAGCGGGTCGAGGAAGACCTGGAAAACCTGCACGACAAGGCCCGCCCGCTGTAACCGGCGCGCGAAGGAGGCAGTGATGAGTAACAGTAAGAGTGGCCCGCATTCATCGGAACATTCCAGCGGCAAGGACGAATTGGGTTTCGACCCCGATTCCCCCGATGTTTCAGACCCGCAGGTCGACCCGGTAGGCCCTGCGATTGCCCCGTTGGACAAGCCGGAAAAAACCGGCAAGAAGCCGGCCTATGATCCCCTGGGGGATCTGAAGCAGTGAAACAAGCCCCGCCGTTGTGCGGGGCTTTTTTTCAGCCAAGCCGTTTCGGGGCAGTCCATGTCACCTCAGTGATGCCAAATTTCTCCGCCCAGGGCCGAGTGGTCTTTTTCACCCGCTCATGACCCGGTCGGCCAATGCGCCCCACATGGGCAATGTCGGCGTCAACGGCCGCCCAATGCCAGGCTTCGGCGTTGTTCATGATCTCGGCACGCACCACAAAGGTTTTCGGTTCGCCGTGTAGCAAGTAGTGGATGGTGTAGATCGTCGCGGTACTCATGATGCCTCCCTGTCTTGTAGTGAATGGATATGAAACCGTTCAGAAAGGTTCAGAAAGTTTCTGCATTACAGGGCTTGTGTTTGATTCAAATCACAATTGGCAAACAACCGCCTTCGGGGTATTAGTGATGTCTTTGCCACCCACGCCAGGATTGCGTCATGCCAGAGCTGACCCACAGCCTTTTGTACCTGCAACGTTTGGGCTACGACACGCCGCCACCGCCGACCCTGCAAACCCTGCAGGATTTGCAGTTGCGCCACGTCAGCACCTTCGCGTTCGAAAGCCTGTCGACCCTGCTGCATGCCCCGGTGCCGATCGACTTGCCGAGCGTCGAGCAGAAAGTCCTGTTCGACGGGCGGGGTGGTTATTGCTACGAGCTAAACCAGATGTTCCTGGCCTTGCTGCAGGAGTTGGGCTTCGACGCGCGGGGCATTACCGGCCGCGTGGTGATGGGCGGCCCGCCGGATGCACTGACGGCGCGCACCCATCGCCTGAGCCTGGTGACGCTGGACGGTGTGCGTTACATCAGCGATGTCGGCTTTGGTGGCATGGTGCCCACCAGCCCGCTGCAACTGGACACCGACGCCACCCAGGCCACCGCCCATGAGCCCTATCGCCTGAGCCTTAGCGAAGGCAGTTACACCCTGTGGGCGCAGGTCGCCGGTGAGTGGCGCGGCTTGTATGTGTTCGACCTGCAGGTGCAGTCACGTTTCGACTACGAAATCGGTAACTGGTACGTCTCCACCCACCCCGATTCGCCATTCCTCGGCCAGTTGAAAGTCGCACTGATTGGCCCGGGATTTCGCCGCACGCTGAACAATGGCCAGTACGCGATTCACTACCTGGACCGGGCCAGTGAAAAGCGTGCAATCGCGGACGTGGATGAGCTGCTGGGCCTGTTGCAGGCCAGCTTTGGCATTCGGCTGCCGGAGCACTCACAGTTGCGGCCCATTCTCGAGCGTTTGCTGGCTCCCGTTCAAGAGGCTTGATATAGAGCCTTCGCTGAACCGTTTTACCTCGAAAAAAGGTGCAAATTAATTCGAACCTTTCGCCAAAGCGAGGGTTCGAACCGTTTCCTGAATAATTTGCCACCTACAATGGAGACGTAAAACGATGTCCAAACTATTCGGAAAAATCCTCAAGAATTCTTCGGTCCTGGCCCTGATCGCGGCACCGGGTGTGGTGTTCGCGGCGGCGCCGACTGACCCGATTTCCACCTTCGGGATCCTTGGCAGCTACAACGACTTCAAGCTGGAAGGCGGTAGCGAAAGCGACAAGGACCACATGCCTGAAGCCGGTCTGTTCTACAACTTCGGCAACAAGCTGACGGCCGAGTCGGGCTTTATCTATCAGGCCGGTATCGAAGCCAAGTACGGCGAAAAGAGTGACAACAAGCTCAAGGAAGGCCAGGCCGACCTCGACCTCGGCTGGCGTGCCGCGCTGGATGCGCGCAACTTCGTCGACGTGCTGGTGGGCGGCGGCTACAGCTGGACCCGCTACGAGCCGGACTCGGGCGACTACGACATGAAGCTCACCAACAAATCGCCGTTCGCCAAGGCTGCACTGGGTTACAACCACCAGTTCGATGACATGACCATGCGCGTTGAACTGGGCGCCCGCCATACCATTGATGGCCGCGCCAAGCTCAAGGTCGACGGCATCGGCAGCGACACCGTGGACCTCAAGGACCGCACCAACCCGTACGCCGAAGTCAGCCTGTTGATGAACCAGAAAGGCGACCTGCCGGTGATGGCGGGCCTGTACTACACCCGCACCGAGTACAAACTCGACGGCGACTCCTACGTGGCCGACAACACCAAGCTCAAGCGTGACGAGTATGGGTTCAAGGTCGGTATAGCGTTCTAACACCTGTTGCGCGGGTGGGGGGCCAACCCCCACCTTTGACTGTCCGCCCAAGCCCCCCTTTCTGTCCCCCAATACCCTCAACGCCGCGCCCTGGCTGCCTTAGTGTGGATCACGCTTTCACACAATAAGAGAGAGGGTGGCTATGCGGGCAATCAACCCCCGTCGCATCAGTCTGCTGCTGGCCGTGACCTGCCTGCTGACAGCCTGCGGCGACAAACCGAAACATCCCCCCGAACGCGCCACGGCGGCCAATGCCATGCCCGGCGACGCAGCCCTGGCCCAGGTCTACGACACCAGTTGCAAGCTGTGCCACGCCAACCCGGCCTCCGGCGCGCCGCTGACCGGTGACGGCCCGGCCTGGAACCCGCGCATCGCCCAGGGCCCGGACACCCTGCTGGACCACACCATCAACGGTTACAACGGCATGCCACCCATGGGCCTGTGCGTGCAGTGCTCCGAAGAGCAATTCCTGGGGCTGATCAGTTTTATGTCGGGTCAACACATCCAATAAGAATAACGGGGTAGGCGATGGGGCTTTCACGGCGAGAATTATTGCAACGCGGCGCGGTAGCCGGCGCGTTCATGGCATTGACCAGTAACCCGGTGCTGGCCCAACTGGCCCGGGCACCGCGGCTGATTCCCTGGCGCAACTGGTCGGGGGCGCAAACCTGCCTGCCCCTGGCGCGGCTGGCACCCAAGACCCTCGACGAACTGGTGCAGGTCATCGGCCAGGCTCCGGGAAAAGTGCGGCCGGTGGGCTCGGGCCATTCGTTCAGTGCCCTGGTGCCCACCGACGGCACGCTGCTGTCCCTGAGCTATTTCAACGGCCTGCTGGAGCATGACCCGCACACCTTGCAGGCGACCTTCGCCGCCGGCACACCGATGTCGCGCATGGGCCAGGCCTTGAAAGACGTCGGCCAGGCGCTGCCGAACATGGCGGATATCGATTACCAGACCTTGGCCGGGGCGATCTCCACCTCTACCCATGGCACCGGCGTGGGCTTCACCTCTTATTCCGGTTGCGTCACCGGCGTGCAACTGGTGACGGCCCAGGGCGAGGTTCTGGACTGTGACGCCCACCGTCACCCTGAAGTGTTCAGCGCCGCCCGGGTATCCCTCGGCGCCCTCGGCGTGGCCACCCGGGTACGTTTGCAAAACCGCACGCCGTACCGCCTGCGGGAGCGCCAGTGGATCGCCAAGACCGAAGAATTGCTGGAGGACGTAGGGAAAAATACCCGGGAAAACCAGCACTGGGAAATGCTCGTGGTGACCCATTCCGACTACGCGCTGTCCATCGCCCTGAATGAAACCACCGACCCCGAAACCCCGCCCGTCGACCCGGCCGAGGCGGGCGGCAACGAGTTTGTGTCGATCATCGAAAAGCTCGACAAGTACGGCAGTGATTTCCCCGACGCCCGGCGCACCTTGCTCAACAGCCTGCGGTTTTTCGCCAGCTTCGAAGACCGCGTCGCCGAGTCGTACCAGGTGTACGCCAACGTGCGCAATGTGCGCTTCAACGAGATGGAATATTCGGTGCCCGCCGAACACGGTCCGGCCTGCCTGCGGGAAATCCTCAAGTTGATCAACGACAAGGACCTGCGTACCTGGTTTCCCATCGAGTACCGCTACGTCAAGGCCGACGACATTCCGCTGAGCATGTTCGAGGGCCGCGACAGCTGTTCGATCTCCGTGCACCAGCACTACACCATGGACCACCACAACTTCTTCGCCGCCGTGGAACCGATCTTCTGGAAATACGCCGGCCGCCCGCACTGGGGCAAGTTGCACACCCTCAATGCGCGCACCCTGCAGCCGTTGTACCCGCGCTGGGAAGAGTTTACCCGGGTGCGCCGCGAGCTGGACCCCAGCGGCAAATTCCTTAATGCGCACCTGTCATCGATTCTGGGAGTGGCCTGATGAACCGCAGACATTTCATGCTCGGCACCGGTGTGTTGCTGGTAGGCGGTGCCATGCTGCTAAGACCGGGCGACCGGGGCAGCCCGTACACCGAGTACTTTCGCAGCCTGAATCAGGAACTCAAGGCCCATGGCCCGATGCGCCCGGTGATGCTGATTGACCTCGACCGGCTGGACCACAACATCGATGTGGTGATGCAGTCAGTACAACGTGGCGGCAAACACCTGCGGCTGGTGGAGAAATCTTTGCCCTCGCCAGGGCTGCTGGCCTACATCGCCAAGCGTGCCGGCACCCAACGCCTGATGTCGTTTCACCAGCCGTTTCTGAACCACGATGCCCAGGTCTTTCCCGACGCCGATATCCTGCTGGGCAAGCCGTTGCCGGTGCGTTCGGCCGAGCTGTTTTACCAAACCCACAAAGGCCCGTTCGACCCGTCCCGGCAGTTGCAATGGCTGCTGGACACCCCCGAACGCTTGCAGCAATACCTGGCGCTGGCTAAGGGCCTGGGCACGAAGCTGCGGGTCAATATCGAGCTGGATGTGGGCCTGCATCGCGGCGGCATCAGCGACAACGCGGTGCTGGGGCAGATGCTGACGCTGATCAGCGCGCATCCGCAGCAGCTGGAATTCAGCGGCTTCATGGGGTACGACCCGTTTGTGGGCATGGGAGTACCGGGCATTCTGGGTTCGCCCCAGGATCTGTTCGAGAAGGTCATGCAGCGCTACAACGGCCATGTGGACTACACCCGCCAGCACTTTGCGCCGCTGTGGCATGACGGGCTCACATTGAACACGGCGGGCAGCCCGAGTTATCGCATTCACGAGCAGGAAAAACTCAGCAGCGAGGTGTCGGTGGGCACGGCGTTGCTCAAGCCGACCCACTATGACTTGCCGTCGCTGAGTGAACACCTGCCGGCGGCTTATATCGCCACGCCCGTATTGAAAAGCACCGGGGCGGTGGATATTCCGGCGCTGGATGGCAAGTCGCGGTTGTTCTCGTGGTGGGATGCAAACCAGCGCGCCACGTTCTTTATCTACGGGGGCAACTGGATGGCTGAATTTGAATCGCCCAAGGGATTGCAGAGTAATGACCAGTACGGGCGCAGCTCCAATCAGGAGATGGTCAATGGTTCGCCCAAGGTGGGGCTGAACGTGGAAGACCAAGTGTTTCTGCGCCCGACCCAGAGTGAGTTTGTGCTGTTGCAGTTCGGCGATTTGCTGGCGGTGCGCGGCGGAAAAATCGTCGATACCTGGCCGGTCTACAGCTGAAGAAACCCGATCAACATGTGGGAGCTGGCTTGCCTGCGATAGCATCACCTCGGTATCACTGAAAACCGAGTTGCCTGCATCGCAGGCAAGCCAGCTCCCACATTTTCAATCGGGTTTACAGGGCAAACGGAATCGTCAGCTTCGCCCACAACATGTCGCCTTCCGGCCGGTTCTGCACATCAAATTCCTTGGCCCAGCGCACTTCCGCACTGGCGTACTTGAGGAAGGTGAAATACACCGCAGGACCTATCGCAAACACCTGGCCCTTGACCCCGTCGTCGACGTCTTCACCGTAGATATTCACCACCGTGTGCCCGTACTGCTTATCGTCGGTGGTCTGCTTGAGGTAGTAGCCGTTGACCCCCAGGCTGAGGTTGTCGGTGACCTTGTAGCTGGCGGAATAATCGAAGTGGAAAATCTGCCCCGAACGGTAATGGGTGTCGGGGTTTTCCTTGTTGAAGCTGTAGGTGGTCTTGATCGACAGCTCGGTGCGTTCGTTGGGCATCCAGGTCGCCGACACCAGCGGCTTGTAGGTGTAGAAATTGTTGCTGGTATTGGCCAGGCGCGAGGCGTCGTATTCGCCGGTGGGCAGGGTGATTTCCAGGGCGGTACCCACGGTCAGGTTCGTGCCCAGGTCCCAGAGAATGATCGGCGCCACCGTGGTGTCGCCCATGCTCTCGCGGGTGTCGGACATGCCGAACAGCGACACCTGTTGCTTCAGGTACGGCTGGGCGATGTAACCCCCCAGGCGCCCGCCGAATACCCGCAGCGGGCTGAGGTAGTCCAGGCGCGGGATGATCGCGTCGGACTTGATCTTCACATCCGGCACCTTGCCGCCCAGGGAGCTGATATCGAGCTTTTTGGCTTCGTAATGGTTGTAGTAAATGTTGAAGGCGAACATATGGTCCGGCAGGTTGTTCACGTCCAGCGGCAGGATATAGAAGCCGTCGGTACCGGGGCCGATGTTGTCGACACCGCCTTCGGTGGCCAGGGCCGGCAGGCTGATGAGGGTCAACAGGGCGAGTTGCACGGGGTAAAACGCACGGGTCGTGTTCATGTCTGGGCTCATTATTATTATCAGGACGACGCTGCCTATAGAAATAAGCCCTGAGCGCCCGGCGGGGCAGGGTATTAACGGCCATATAGGGGGACTTTGGCGGACAGCTTTCATCCAGAGTGCAGCGCCTCTTGCAAGCGCCTATGATTGTCAGGATGTTTCAAAAACAAGAACTGAAGCACTCAGTCGGGAATCGAAGATCCATGCAAAGGAAAGCCGTTGATCCGCACTATGACCTGGCCCTGGTCTCGCCATTTTTGCTGCAAACCCTCGGACAAGTGGTCGCGCAAAAGGGCGCGAGTGCCGAGCACCTGTGCCGTGGCCTGGGGTTTACCCTGGCTGACCTGGACGACCCGGCCCAGCGGATTTCCTATCGCCAGGCGGTCGCGATGATCCAGCGTGCCCTCAAGGTGTTGCCCGATCAGGGGCTGGGCCTGTGGGTGGGCCATCAGAACGTACTCGGCACCCTGGGCCTGCTCGGGCATGTGATTTCACTGTGCAAGACCCTGCGCGATGCCTTTGCCATTGGCGAACGCCATCAGCACACCTCCGGCGGCATCGCCACCTCACGCACCCATGAGGGCGCCCAGGAAGTTTTCGTCGATATCGAATGCCTGCTGCCCTACGCCGAAGTACAGGTGTTTGCCGCAGAGGAATTCTTCGCCAGCCTGATGGTGTATGGCCGGGCCTTGGTGGGCGAGGGCTTCATGCCGCTGCGCGTCGAATTTATCCACGCTGCGCCCACCTATGTCGCCGACTATCACCAGCTGTTTGGCGCGGATGTGCGCTTTGGCTGCCTGCATAACCGTATGGTCCTGGCCAGTCACTGGCTGGACGTGCGCTTGCCCAATCACCATGCCCTGGCCTTGCGCCAGGCCCTGGAATTACTCGAGCTGGAAAGCGCCCAACTGCACCAGAAAATGGATTTGATCCAGGCGGTGGAGCGCGCGATTTCCCGCGATCTGCAAGGCAGCCAGCTGGAAAAGGTCGCCGGTGACTTGAACATGAGCGGGCGCACCTTGCGGCGGCGGCTGACCGAGCACGGGCTGACGTTTGAAGGTTTGCTGGAGCAGGTACGGCGGGCACGAACCATGGGGTTGCTGAGCAATCCGGGGTTGTCCATCGAGCGTATTACCGAGGAAGTGGGCTATAGCGATGTGCGCAGTTTTCGGCGGGCATTCAAGCGCTGGACCGGGCTGAGCCCCAGTGCGTTTCGGGGGGAGGGAGGCGGGCTGGCGTGATCCCTGGGGTGGTCCCTTCAGGACGCCATGGAGGTGTTGATTACGCGTCTGAGCGAGCGCGCAAAGGTTTGCTTTTCGGCGAATCAAAAAGCGCGCCGATCGCCTGACGCGCCCGCGACAACCGGCTCATTACGGTGCCGATCGGCAATTCGAGCATTTCGGCGGCTTCCTTGTAGCTGAAGCGTTCCACGCCCACCAGCAACATCACCTCGCGCTGGCCTTCGGGCAGCTTGTGCACGGCCTCGAGAATCTGCCGGTGCATCAGGTCGGACTCCGGGTTGGGGGCCTCGGGGTCGCTGACGGTTTCGAGGAACTCGTCGTTCCAGTCCATGCGCGAGCGGCTGCGCACCTTGCGTGAACGCAGTTCATTGATCCAGGTGGAGTGGACAATCGAAAACATCCAGCTCAACACCGAGGTGTCGGGCTGCAATTGATGGGAGCGTTCCAAGGCACGCACACAGGCAAGCTGGACCAGATCCTCGGCATCGTGTTTGTCGCCCGAAATCCGCAATGCGAACGCCCACAGGCGCGGCAGCAGTTCTGGCAGCAGTGCGGGTAAATCTGCACCGGTGATCGACATATTTCCTCTTATTATTTCGTGATGCCTAAAATGGAGCGGTCAGGCTACGAGGTCATGCCGTAGCGGATGCCAATGTCTGGGCGTCCTTTGCGTTGCTGAGGATCCTGGAAAGCGCGTGCGGGATAGCGATATTTGGAGCATTAGCACAAAGCGGGCCAACAAATTATTGTGCCATTGTCACGGGAAAGATACAGACACAAGATGAAACATATAATATTTAAACGACCGAGGGAATATTTTCGAATTCCAAGTGTTGTCTTAGAGTATTTGCTCCTGTTTTAAAGTATTTTCGGTTTGCCTTTTAGTGTTTCCAGTTGTTGCAACGCGATGATTGATATCAATATGATGGCTTCTAGCTACCCGCTGACCAGCCGCATTGGCCCACAAGGCCGAGATCACGTAACGTAGTCATGATGAATAAATGGAGTGATGACCCAATGGTAGCGGACGATGCCCTGCTTATGGCCTATGTTGACGGCGAACTGACGCCGCAACAGAACCAGGAGCTTGAGCGGCTTATGGACGCTTCGCCGGATTTGGCCCAGCGCGTCTCCCGGTTGATGGCTTCCTGCCTGCCTTATGAGGAAGCGTTTGCCCGGCAGAAACTGCCGCCGGTGCCCGAGAGCCTGAAGCTCAATATTGCGGCCCTGGCGGCTCAGCATTCGGCTGCCCAGACCACCGCGCCGGCGTCTGCCCCCGTGGCTGCTAGAAAAGACAGCGTTTTTGCCCGCTTGTTCGGCCAGTCCCGACCTAAATTTGCATGGATGGCCCTGACCTTCGCCGCCGGTGCCGCCTGCTATGCGCTGGTGCTGCAAGTGGGTGTGCTCAATGGCGTGCTCAAGCCCGGTTTTGACGCCACCGCGCCGGCCGTTGCCCAGACCTTGCCATGGGTTCAGCAGGCGGCTGCCTATCAGCATCTTTATACCCGTGAGACCGTGGACTACGGCGCCCAGCCGACCGATGTGGTGACCAAGACCCTGGCCGATATTCGCGAGGTCGACGGCCTTGCGCTGCGCGTGCCGGACCTGAGTTCCGCCGGGCTGACCTTCAAACGTGTGCAACGCCTGCGCTTCAACAACAAGGCGCTGATCCAGCTGGTCTACCTGCCCGAGAACGGTGCACCGGTTGCCCTCTGCGTGATGAAGGAACCCAAGCCTGACCAGTCCCTGACGCAGCAAAGCGTGGCACAAATGAACGTTGTTACCTGGCGCCAGTCTGAGCTGGGCTACGCGCTGATCGGCGAGCCAGAAGGCGTGGACCTCAAGGCTGTGGCGCGGCTTGTCGCAGACCGCACGGCCGGCCAGTTGTTCGCGGTTTCCCGCGCACCACTGTGGGTCGCTGATATCCAGAAATGACAGTACCGGGATCGAGCATTGGATCCCAATGCTGCGGTTCCAGGTAGTTTGATGAAAAAGCGCCATCGTCTGATGTTCCCCCTCGCAGCTGTCACCCTTGCCCTCGGTACCTGGGGCTATCACGCGGGGTGGCTGGCCTCCACGTTTTCGCCGTCACCCACTGCCGCACAAATCGTCGATGAGATGGAAGCGGCGGCCGGTCGGGCCCATCCCGGATTCCGGCGCAACCATGCCAAGGGCTTGTGCATCACCGGCAGGTTTGACGGCAGTGGTCAGGCGGTAGAGATCTCCAGCGCCCAGGTGTTACAGCGCGGCAGCGTACCGGTGCTCGGCCGGCTGTCTGCTGCCGGGGGCGACCCGGCCCAGGCCGATGCCCATGGCATGATCCGCAGCATGGCCCTGAGCCTCACCGGCGCCGACGGCCAAACCTGGTACACCGCGATGAATTCGGTGCCGGTGTTCCCGGTCAACACGCCCGAAGGCCTCTACGAGCAGTTGCGGGCCTCGATGCCGGAGTACGGCGGCAGCGGCCCCGACCCGCAGAAGATGAACGCCTTCAAACAGGCGCATCCGGAGATTCAGCCGTTCGAAGCCTGGCTGGCGGACCATCCTGCGTCGTCCGGTTTCGACAACACCGCGTTCTATAGCGTGAATGCGTTCCGCATGACCAACGCCCGGGGCCAGGTGCGGTTTGTGCGCTGGAGCATGGTGCCCGAGACGGCCTACACACCGATGACCGCCGCCGAGGGCAGCGACCCGGACTTCCTGGCGTTTGGTTTTGCCCATCGGGTCGCGCAGTCGCCGGCGCGCTGGCACCTGATGATCACCCTGGCGGAACCCGGCGACCCCACCACCGACGCCACCCTGCGCTGGCCCGAAGAGCAGCGTCGGCAGATCGACGCCGGCGTGCTGGTGATCGACCGCCAACAACCGCAGATCGACGGCGCCTGCCGCGATATCGACTTCAACCCGCTGGAATTGCCGGCAGGGATCGAACCCTCCGACGACCCTTTGCTGCTGGCCCGCGAGGCCGCGTATGCCGAGTCCCACAAGCGGCGGGTCGCGGAGCAGGCCGGGCACTGAGATTGGCTACCTGATCTTCCCCCGGATTGGCTATTTGTCCGACGCGCCCGGCTCACTACTCTAGACACCAATCCCCACTGCTCTGGAGTACCACCATGCAAACTCGCACCGACTTCTACACCGCCTCCCCGGACGCCATGAAAGCCATGCTCGCCCTGGAAGGCGCCGTCGGCAAACTGTCCATCGAACTGCCGCTGCTGGAGCTGGTGCGCCTGCGCGTCTCACAGATCAACGGCTGCGCCTTCTGCCTCGACATGCACACCGCCGACGCCCGCAAGGGGGGTGAAACCGAGCGTCGCCTGTACACCGTCTCGGCCTGGCGTGAAACGCCGTTCTTCACCCCCCGTGAACGCGCCGCGCTGGCCTGGGCTGAAAGCCTGACCCTGATCAGCCACACCCACGCGCCGGATGAAGACTTCACCGAACTGGCTGCCCATTTCAGCGCCCAGGAGCAAGTCGACCTGAGCGTGGCGATTGCCACCATCAACAGCTGGAACCGCCTGGCGGTGGGCTTTCGCAAGATGCCCAAGTAGTTAGAAGTTAACTGTTGCACTCAAGCGCGCCGTCAACGGCGCGCCCTGGAACAGGTAGTCATCCCCCAGGTATTCGCCGGTATCGCGCCAGTAACGCTTGTCGAACAGGTTGTCGACGCTCAGGCGGAACACCGTTTCATAACCATCGAGTCTGGTGGTGTAGCGGCTACCGACATTGACGATGGCGTAGTCGCCCACTTCCACATCACCGGTGCGATTGGCGTACTTGCTGGCGCTGTATTGCACGCCGCCCAGCAACGCCAGGCCGTCGACCCAGGGCAGGGCGTAATCGGCATACACACTCGCCCGCAGCTTCGGCACGTTGATCGCCTGATGGCCTTCGTATTCCGGTGTGCCGCTGCCCGTCACCCGTGCGCGAATTGCTGCGACGCTGGCGGCAATCTGCAAGCGTTGGGTGGCCCAGCCGTTAGCCGATAATTCCAGGCCGGTGTTTTTCTGTTCGCCTTGTTGCACGTAGGTGAACGTTCCCGCGTCGTCGGGCCTGGCGTATTGATAGGCCTGGCGCGTCTGGAAGAGGGCGGCGGCGAAGCTGATGCGGCGCCAGTCGTATTTCACACCGGCTTCGATCTGGCGAGAGACCGTTGGGGCGAGGGTTTCACCGTTGTTCAGCGCGAACCAAGGCGCTTGCCCACCCAGGGACAGGCCTTTGCTATAGCTGGTGTAGAGCGACAGGTTTTCGATCGGTTTGTAGATCAGCGCCGCCTGGGGCAGGAACACATACTGCTGAGTGTGGCGCGATTCATTGCCCTGATCATCGAAGGCCTTTTCGTCCAGGCGTACTTCGCGGCCGCCCACGATGGTCTGCCATTGTTCGTTGAAGCTGATGCGATCAGTGACAAACAGGCCGTATTGGCGGCTGTCGAGGTTGCGGTGGCTGTCGTTCAGCGCACCTGCGTAACGCGGAAAATTCTCGGGCTGCTGATTGATGTTGCCTGTGCCGATCCACTCATTGATCGACTCGCGTTTGTCGATCACGCGACGAAACGCGCTCGTGCCAAACGTCAGCTCATGCCCAAGGCCACCGGTATTGAACAGCCCCGTCATCGCCGCCTGGATTTCATCATCGCGCCGGGTGTCATCCGGGCTGCGGAAGTCGTAGATGCCATAGTCGCCTTCCGGGCTGAAGTAGTTCTGGTTGCCGGCAGTGTCGCCACCCCACGCAAACGAACTGTAATCATCAATCACCACCTTGCTGCGCGCCGCGCTCACGCTGCCTTTCCATTGGTCATTGAAGCGGTACTCAAACTTGCCATTGAGGTTCAGCGAATCGATCCCCACCTGGTTCGCGCCGCTCTGATGCCCCAGCAGTTTCTTCGGCGATGCGTTGTGCGGCACCTCGGTCCCGCCCAGTAACTGATAGCCCGGCACCGAGCGCTGCTGCTTGTTCTGATACTCCGCATCCAGTTGCAAGACCGCGTCGGGGCTGATGTTCCAGTCGAACGCCAGGGACAGGAAGTCCCGGTGGCCATTGGCATGTTCGACATAGGAGTTGAGGTCTTCATGGGCCACGTTGGCGCGCAGGCCGAACTGCTGCTCGCTGCCGAACCAGCCGCCCACGTCGGTGGCCAGGTAACCACTGCCACGGTCATCGGTGGACACCGTCACCGAGCGCACATCCTCCGGGCGCTTGGTCACGTAATTGATCACGCCACTGGGCTCGGAAATCCCGCTTTGCAGACCCGACAATCCCTTGAGCAGCTCCACGCGCTGCTTGTTTTCCAGGGCAACGTTCTGCTCGCCGGTGATGGTGCGGCCGTTGATCTTGTAGCTGCTGGCGGCATTCAGCGAGAAGCCGCGCACCACGAAGTTTTCGTAGTAGCCGATGGGCGCGTAGCTGTCGCCCACCGAGGCGTCGTTGCGCAGCACTTCGCTGAGCAAGCGCGCCTGTTGATCCTTGATCAGCGACTCGTTGAACACCGCGATCGAGGCGGGCGTGTCGAGCAACGGCGCCTCGTTGAAACCGCCCACCGACGCGGTGTCGGTGTTATAGCCGGACTCATCCTGGCCCTGAACCTTCACCTCCGGCAGTTCAATGTCAGCCGCCTGGCTGCTACCGATACCTGCGCTGAGCAGCAGGCCTAGGGCGAAACGTGAAGGGACAGCGGGGCGAAGACGCAAAACCATGGGGGAAGGCCTGAGAGCGCAGAGCGGAGGGCGCATAAGCTAGGCATAACGGCGACGTTTTACAAGTTTTCGAGAATGATTCGCTTTGAGACATCCCGTCTCAGCCCGCACACCGATCCTGCTGCCGCTCGACAGCCGTGCCTGGCACCTGCGATAGACAAGGCTTCTCTCACCGTTGAAGGAGATTGTCATGAGTATTGCTGGAAAAGTTGCGCTGGTGACCGGCGCCGGGCAGGGCATCGGCCGGGCCATCGCCCTGCGCCTGGCACGGGACGGCGCCGACATCGCGTTGGTGGACATCAACAGCGCCAAGATCGAAGCGGTGGCGGCCGAGGTCGTGGCACTGGGGCGCAAGGCCTCGGTGTTTGTCGCCGATGTCTCGCAGCTGGAGCAGGTGGTCGCGGCGGTCGAACACGCCCACCAGACCCTGGGCGGCTTCGACATCATCATCAACAACGCCGGCGTCGCGCAAATCGACGCGCTGCTGGACGTGACCCCGGAACAGGTCGACCGCACGTTGCGTATCAATGTGCAGGGCACCCTCTGGGGCATCCAGGCCGCCGGCAAGAAATTCAAGGCCCTTAAGCAGAAGGGCAAGATCATCAATGCCTGCTCGATTGCCGGCCATGAAGGCTTTGCCTTGCTCGGGGTGTACTCGGCCACCAAGTTTGCCGTGCGCGCACTGACCCAGGCGGCGGCCAGGGAATTGGCCAGTGACGGGATTACCGTCAACGCCTATTGCCCGGGCGTGGTGGGCACGGACATGTGGGTCGAGATCGACAAGCGCATGGCCGAGATTACCGGCGCCGAGGTGGGGGCGACGTACAAGAAGTATGTGGATGGGATTGCCTTGGGCCGGGCGGAAACGCCGGAGGACGTGGCGGGGTTGGTGTCGTACCTGGCGGGGCCGGATTCGGATTACATGACCGGGCAAGCGCCGTTGATTGATGGCGGGATTCTGTACCGCTGAGCCAAATGTGGGAGCTGGCTTGCCTGCGATAGCGGTGCAACAGTCGCCAGATGTATCGACTGAAACACTGCAATCGCAGGCAAGCCAGCTCCTACATTTGAAGGTGTTGGGTCAGTGCTTCCCGGGCATATCGATCCCCAGCTGGTTAACCCGCCGATACAACGTCGCCCTGGAAATCCCCAGCGCCTGCGCCGCCGCCAGCGGCTTCCAGCGATGCCGAATCAGTGCATCCAGCACCCACTGCCGCTCCGGGCTGACGCTCTCCGATGCTTCAGCCACTACTGCCTCACCGCGAACCTCCACCGGCAAATCCGCCAACTGCACCGTCCCTCCGTCACACACCGCACACGCATACGCCAGCACATGCCGCAGCTGCCGCACATTCCCCGGCCAGGCGTAACCCAGCAGCAACTCCAGCGCGGCGGATGTGATCCCTACCGAAGTGCCGCTGTGCCGCGCTTCCTGCGCCAGCAGCCGGTTGATCAACGCCAGCTTGTCCGTCCGCTCCCGCAATGGTGGTACGCAGAACCGCGCACAACCCAGTCGGAAATACAGGTCCTCACGAAAGCTTCCGGCACTCACCAGCGCCGACAAATCCCGATGGCTGGCGCAGATCACCTGGATGTCCACCGCGCGGGTTTTTGCCCCGCCCAGCGGTGCCACTTCACCTTCGGCCATCACCCGCAGCAGGCGTGTCTGCAAGGCCAGGGGCATGTCGCCGATCTCGTCGAGAAACAACGTGCCGCCATCGGCCTGCAACAGCAACCCGGTCATGCCCTTGCTGGAGGCTCCGGTAAATGCCCCGGCCACGTAGCCGAACAGCTCGCTTTCAATCAGGTTCTCCGGAATTGCCGCGCAGTTCACTGCTACAAACGGCCCGTCACGGCGGGCGCTGCGTTCATGCAACTGACGGGCAAAAACCTCTTTGCCAGCGCCGGTCTCGCCCTGCACCAGCACCGGCAGGTTGCGGTCCTTGACCCGCACGGCCAGGCGCAGGTGCTCTTCCACACGCGGGTCTGTCTGTTGACTCAAAGAAGCCGCCGCAGGCGCCGCTTTACGCCGTGGCGCACTGACCCGCACCTGCAGCGCGCCGGGCTCGCCGAGCCAGTGCAGCTGTTGCGTCGATTGGTCGGTCACGGCGCGCAACGCGTCCAGGTCAAACACTTCACGGATATGCTCCGGCAATTGCCCGAAGCGCAATCGCAGCGCCTGCCGGGCCTTGCTGTTCAAGGCTTGCAGCCGCCCGTCCTGATCCCATGCCAGCAGCATGTCTGGCTGGCTATCGACGTATCCCGGCGTGCTGTGAGCCTGCAACACCCAATGTTGCCGGGCGCTGTGCATGAAAAACGCGTTCTCGATGGCCCGCGCGCTCTGCGCCACCATCTGCCGTACCAGGTGCTGGCTGCGCCGGTCATCCGGGGACTTGAGGGCCGACGCGTCCATCACGCCGAGCAGGTTGCCCTGGGGATCGAAAATCGGGGCGGCGGAGCAGGTCAGGCCGATAAACGCCGCGCGAAAGTGGTCGCGCTTGTGCACGGTGACCGCCGCCTTGCTGGTCAGCACCGTGGCCACGCCGCAGGTGCCTTCCTCGGCTTCCGACCAGCAGGTGCCGAGGTACAGGCCGGCTTTGCGGCAATCATTGCGAATGCCGGCGTCCACACGGTGGTCGATGGTCTGGCCCTGGGCGTCGGTGAGCATCACGCAGTAATCGGCGTGCCGTACCCGGTTGTGAATCTGCCCGACTTCCTCGCTGGCGATGCGCATGAACAGCTCGGCGCGTTCGCGGCATTCCTTGAGCAGGGTGCTGGTGAGGATGCGCGGCCCTTGCAGGGAACCGGGGTCGAGGTGGTGCTGCTCCATGGAGCGGCGCCAGGAATCAAATATCAGCGACGGCACCGGGGCCTGGGGCAGGCGGTCGGCATTGCGTACCACGCGGCTGACACAGTCGACATGGTCCTTGGAGTTCACGGCGAGCATTGAAGCCTCCGGTTCTCGATCCTTGTTGTTATGCCCGCCATTAAGCGCCCATGGGCCGGGACGGACAAGGGCGGCCTGACCAACTGCCCGGGGTGAGACGCAGCGTCTCATCGTGCCTGAGACGCTGCGGGCAGGTTGCAACGGCGCGTCTCATTGAATGGGCCATGGTGGCCTGGCCGCGACTGCGGGCAGCTGCTCTGGATCAAGGCTTTGCCGGGTTTATCGACAGATTGGCACAGGCCGTGCTGAGAGCCTTGCAGCTGGCCTGATCCAGCCTTTTGTGTGTCGAGACAACCTGGAGAACAACAAGATGTCCACTCACCTGTCCACCGATCAACTGCTTCATGCCTACACCGTGATGCGCACCATCCGTGATTTCGAAGAACGCCTGCACGTGGAATTCGCCACCGGCGAGATCCCTGGTTTCGTGCATTTGTATGCCGGCCAGGAAGCCAGTGCCGCCGGGGTCATGGCCCACCTCAACGATGAAGATTGCATCGCCTCCAACCACCGTGGCCACGGGCATTGCATCGCCAAGGGCGTGGATGTGTTCGGCATGATGGCCGAGATCTACGGCAAGAAAACCGGAGTGTGCGGCGGCAAGGGCGGCTCCATGCACATCGCCGACCAGGAGAAGGGCATGCTCGGCGCCAACGGCATTGTCGGCGCCGGTGCACCGTTGGCAGCCGGCGCGGCCCTGGCGGCCAAGCTCAAGGGCAGCGCGGGCGTGGCGGTCGCATTTTTTGGCGACGGCGGCTCCAACGAGGGCGCGGTGTTTGAAGCGATGAACCTGGCATCGATCATGAACCTGCCGTGCCTGTTCGTGGCCGAGAACAACGGCTATGCCGAAGCCACCGGGTCAGGCTGGTCGGTGGCCTGCAAGGACATTGCCGAGCGCGCCGTGGGCTTTGGGATGCCGGGGGTGATCGTCGATGGCAACGATTTCTTCGCCGTGCACCAAGCCCTTGGCGTCGCCGTAGAGCGGGCCCGCAGCGGCAGAGGGCCGACCTTGGTGGAAGTCAAACTGAGCCGCTTCTATGGCCACTTCGAAGGTGATGCGCAAACCTATCGCGGCCCGGATGAAGTGAAAAACCTGCGGGAAACCGGCGACTGCCTGAGCCTGTTTCGCCAGCGCTGCACCGCAGAAGGCTGGCTGGACGCGGCGCAGTTCGAGCGCATCGACGCCGAAGTCGCGCTATTGATCGAAGACGCCGTGCGCCTGGCCAAGTCCGATCCCAAACCCCAGGCCGCCGACCTGCTCAGCGACGTCTACGTCGCCTACCGCTAATCGCCACCCACTACAAAAACAATCCGTGGAGAAGTCATCATGGCTCGAAAAATCAGCTATCAGCAGGCAATCAACGAAGCCCTGGCCCAGGAAATGCGCCGCGACCAGAGCGTGTTCATCATCGGCCAGGACGTGTCCGGCGGCACCGGCTCGCCGGGTGAGCAGGACGCCTGGGGCGGCGTGCTGGGTGTCACCAAAGGCCTGTACCCGGAATTCCCCGACCGCGTGCTGGACGCGCCACTTTCCGAAGTCGGCTACGTGGGCATGGCCGTCGGCGCGGCCACCCGCGGCATGCGCCCGGTGTGCGAGTTGATGTTCGTCGACTTTATCGGCTGCTGCCTCGACCAGTTGCTCAACCAGGCGGCGAAGTTTCGCTACATGTTCGGCGGCAAGACCACCACGCCGTTGGTGGTGCGCGCCATGTACGGCGCCGGCCTGCGTGCGGCGGCCCAGCATTCGCAGATGCTCACCTCGATGTGGACCCATATCCCCGGGCTCAAGGTGGTGTGCCCGGCCACGCCCTATGACGCCAAGGGCATGCTGATCCAGGCGATCCGCGACAACGACCCGGTGATTTTCCTCGAACACAAAATGCTCTACAGCCTCCAGGGCGACGTGCCGGAAGAGCTGTACACCGTGCCGTTCGGCGAGGCCAATTTCGTGCGCGAAGGCAACGACGTGACCCTGGTGACCTACGGGCGCATGGTGCATGTCGCCCTGGAAGCGGCGGCCAGCCTGGCGCGCCAAGGCATCGACTGCGAAGTGTTGGACCTGCGCACCACCAGCCCGCTGGACGAAGACAGCATCCTCGAAAGCGTGGAAAAAACCGGGCGCCTGGTGGTGATCGACGAGTCCAACCCGCGCTGCTCCATCGCCACGGATATCAGTGCGTTGGTGGCGCAACGGGGGTTCCGCTTCCTGCGCGCACCGATCGAAATGGTCACCGCGCCCCACACGCCGGTGCCGTTCTCTGATGCCCTGGAAGACCTGTACATCCCCAACGCAGCGAAGATCGAAGCGGCCGTGCTGAAGATCGCCGACAAGAGGAACGCCGCATGATCCACACACTGACCATGCCCAAGTGGGGCCTGTCGATGACCGAAGGCCGGGTTGATGTCTGGCTCAAGCAGCCGGGCGACCGGGTGGAGAAGGGCGAAGAAGTGCTGGATGTCGAGACTGACAAGATCTCCAGCAGCGTCGAGGCGCCGTTCAGCGGGGTGCTGCGGCGGGTGTTGGCCCACAGCGATGAGACCTTGCCGATAGGGGCATTGCTGGCAATCGTGGTGGAGGGCGAGGCCAGCGAGGCCGAGATTGATGCGGTGATCGAGACGTTCCAGGCCGGGTTCGTTTCCAGTGCCGCCGAGGCGCAAGCCAGCGGCCCGTCGGCGCAAAAGGTCGAAGTGGGCGGGCGCCTGCTGCGCTATCTGGAGTTGGGGGAGGGCGGCACACCGCTGGTGCTGGTGCATGGTTTTGGTGGCGACCTGAATAACTGGCTGTTCAACCACCCGGCGCTCGCGGCTGAACGGCGGGTGGTTGCCCTGGATTTGCCGGGGCATGGCGAGTCGGGCAAGTCCCTGCAAACCGGTGATCTTGATGAGCTGAGCCAGGCGGTATTGGCGCTGCTGGATCACCTGAAGATTGACCGCGTGCACCTCGCCGGGCATTCCATGGGTGGGTTGGTCTCCCTGAACATCGCCCGCGTGGCACCGCAGCGTGTGGCTTCCCTGACCTTGATCGCCAGTGCCGGGTTGGGGGCGCAAATCAACGCTGATTACCTGCAAGGCTTTATCGAGGCGAGCAACCGCAATGCGCTCAAGCCGCAGCTGGTCCAACTGTTCAGCGACCCGGCGCTGGTCACCCGGCAGATGCTGGAGGACATGCTCAAGTTCAAGCGGCTGGAGGGTGTGGATCAGGCACTGCGCCAGATCACCGGGACGTTGTTCAGCGGTGGTCGGCAGTTGGTGGATCTGCGCAGTGTGGTGGGGCAGCAGCCGAGCCTGGTGATCTGGGGCAGTAAGGATGCAATCATCCCGGCGGGCCATGCCCAAGGGTTGGAGGCTCAAGTGGAGATACTGCCGGGGCAGGGGCATATGGTGCAGTTGGAGGCGGCGGAGCGGGTGAATCAGTTGATGCTGGCGTTTCTCAAAAAATATTCCTGAAAAATAAGGGCGCTTTTGTGGCGAGGGGGCTTGTCCCCCGTTGGAGTGCGAAGCGCTCCCGCTTTTTTTTGGGGCCGCTTCGCAGCCCAACGGGGGACAAGCCCCCTCGCCACAGAAATCCCATCATCAGAAGGTCAGCGGTGTTTTTGGTGGCGCTTCAGGGTCTCGCTCGGCAACTCCTGAAACAACGCCCGGTAACTGTTGGAAAACCGCCCCAAATGCCAGAACGACCAGTTCATCGCCACCTCGGCCACGGTGGTGTCCGCTGACGGTGGGTTCAGCAACTCCCGCCGTGCACTGTTCAGCCGGCGCAACCTCAACCACTGCGCCGGACTCATCCCGGTATACGTCTTGAACCCATGCTGCAACTGGCGCAACGGCACCCCGGCGATGCGCGCCAGTTCCAGCAGGTTGACCGTTTCATCCGGCACATCCGCCGCCCATTCGCCAATGCGCGCCATGAGGGTTCGCTCCTCGGTACGCCGCTGCAATGAGCCCTGGTCCAGGCACACGCAGGCGTTGTCGAGGATGAACAGGCAATCGTCCAGCAACTGTTGAGTGAGGGCATCGCGGCTCGGCGGGTCAAGCGTCGCCGACAGTCGCGTCAGCGTGCCGCTGAGCCAGCGGCTGAACAACGGGTTTTGCAGGGAGTTGAGCGGGGCCATGAACAACCCCTCCAGCTTTGCCACGTCCAGGCCATGGCGCTGGACAAACTGCGGCCCGAATACCACGGCCACTTCGCGGTAGTTCTCCGGGGTGATCCAGGTGTTGCGGCTCTCGCCATTGAGCACATACAGCGCGTTATCGCTGCCATCGAAACAGAACGCCAGGGAGCCCGGCGGCGCATTGAAATTCTGCTCCACCCGGGTGTTCATCCGCTCTTCATACACCTCGACACCTTGCAGGTCGAGGTAGCGAATCTGCCCGGCAAAATGCCCCGGGGACATCTGCTGGTACTGCTGCACCCAACCGGGTGTCGCACTGCATTGAGCGACCACATCACCGGTGGTGAAGGCCTGTACGCGCAAAGCTGTTGCCTGTGTCATGGGTAACCTGGGCGCACTCTATTGGTGCGTTGTGGTTGGTACAAAGTGGATAGATGCCGTTGGACGGCTGGCCCAAGATAGACCTCAATGCGCCGCGAGGGAAGCCCGTCGGCGCATCATCCAACCCATGACGAGGTCCTTATGAACGCCCCCTTCGATCAGCTGTCCGCCTGGCTGAAAGAACACAAGATTACCGAAGTCGAATGCGTGATCAGCGATTTGACTGGCATCGCACGCGGCAAGATTTCGCCCACCAACAAGTTCCTGCATGAGCGAGGCATGCGCCTGCCGGAAAGTGTGTTGCTGCAAACGGTAACCGGGGACTTTGTCGACGATGACATCTACTACGACCTGCTGGACCCGGCCGACATCGACATGATCTGCCGCCCGGTGTCCAACGCCACCTACGTGGTGCCGTGGGCCATCGAGCCCACCGCCATCGTGATCCACGACACCTTCGACAAGCAGGGCAACCCCATCGAATTGTCGCCGCGCAACGTGCTGAAAAAGGTCCTGCAGCTCTACACCGACCAAGGCTGGCAGCCGATTGTCGCACCGGAAATGGAGTTCTACCTGACCCAGCGCTGCGAAGACCCGGACCTGCCGCTGAAGACCCCGCTGGGCCGTTCCGGCCGTGCCGAAAGTGGACGCCAGTCGTTCTCCATCGACGCCGCCAACGAATTCGACCCGCTGTTCGAAGACGTCTACGACTGGTGCGAAGCCCAGGGCCTGGACCTCGACACGCTGATCCACGAAGACGGCCCGGCGCAGATGGAAATCAACTTCCGCCACGGCGATGCCCTGGACCTCGCCGACCAGATCACCGTGTTCAAACGCACCCTGCGCGAGGCGGCGCTCAAGCACAACGTGGCGGCCACCTTCATGGCCAAGCCCGTGGCCGACGAGCCCGGCAGCGCCATGCACCTGCACCAGAGCGTGGTGGAGATCGCCACCGGCAAGCAGGTGTTTGTCGATGAGCACGGCAACAAGAGCCAACTGTTCCTGAACCACATCGGCGGCTTGCAGAAGTACATCCCCAAGCTGTTGCCGATGTTTGCGCCCAACGTGAACTCATTCCGCCGCTTCCTGCCGGACACCTCGGCACCGGTCAACGTCGAGTGGGGCGAAGAAAACCGCACCGTCGGCCTGCGGGTGCCGAGTTCCAGCCCCGACGCCATGCGCGTGGAAAACCGCCTGCCGGGCGCCGACGCCAACCCTTACCTGGCCATTGCCGCGAGCCTGCTGTGCGGCTACCTCGGCATGATCGAAAAGGTCGAGCCCAGTGCGCCGGTGGAAGGCCGTGCCTATGAGCGCCGCAACCTGCGCCTGCCGATCACCATCGAAGACGCCCTGGCGCGCATGGAAGAGTGCGACACCGTCAAGCAGTACCTGGGGGACAAGTTTGTACGCGGCTACGTCGCGGTCAAGCGGGCCGAACACGAGAATTTCAAGCGGGTGATCAGTTCCTGGGAGCGTGAGTTCCTGTTGCTGAGCGTCTGAGAAACCACACTAAAAAAACCAAAGGGGTGTCGATATGCGTCTGGTGAAAAAGCTTCTCCCGCTGGCCTTGGCGGCGTTGTTCAGCAGCGCGGGCCACGCCGCGCAGACGGTCAGTGTGTACAACTGGACCGACTACATCGGTGAGACCACCTTGGCCGATTTCCAGGCCAAGACCGGGATCAAGGTGATCTATGACGTGTTCGACTCCAACGAAACCCTGGAGGGCAAGCTGCTGGCCGGCCGCACCGGCTACGACGTGGTAGTGCCGTCCAACCACTTCCTGGCACGCCAGGTCAAGGCCGGGGCATTCCTGAAACTGGACCGCTCGCAGTTGCCCAACTTCAAGAACCTCGACCCCAAACTGCTCAAGCTGCTGGAGAAAAACGACCCGGGCAACGAGCACTCGGTGCCGTACCTGTGGGGCACCAACGGCATCGGCTACAACGTCGACAAGGTCAAGCAGGTGCTGGGCATCGACCATATCGACTCCTGGGCGGTGCTGTTTGAACCGGAGAACATCAAGAAGCTGCATGAGTGCGGTGTAGCGTTCCTCGACTCGGCGGACGAACTGTTCCCGGCGATCCTCAACTACATGGGCAAGGACCCGCGCAGCGAGAATCCCGAAGACTACAAACAGGCTGAAGCCAAGCTGCTGACCTTGCGGCCGTACATCACCTACTTCCATTCCTCCAAGTACATCTCGGACCTGGCCAACGGTGACATCTGCGTGGCCTTCGGTTATTCCGGCGATGTCTTCCAGGCCGCCAACCGCGCCAAGGAAGCCAAGAACGGCGTGAACATCGCCTACTCGATCCCCAAGGAAGGCAGCAACCTGTGGTTCGACCTGCTGGCCATCCCGGCAGACGCCGCCAACCCGAAAGCGGCCCACGCCTTTATCAACTACTTGCTGGACCCTGAAGTGATCGCCAAGGTCAGCGCCAGCGTCGGCTACGCCAATCCGAACCCGGCGGCCAAGGCCTTCATGGCGCCGGAACTGGTGAACAACCCCGAGATCTACCCGTCCCAGGAAGTGCTCGACAAACTCTACATTTCCACCACCCCGACGCCTGCCGTCATGCGCTTGATGACGCGGTCCTGGAGCAAAGTGAAGACCAACAAATGAACCGTTCCCCGTCCGACCACGCCCGTTCCTATTACCTGGCTTCGGCCAACGCCATGCCCCGGCGCCCAGCGCTGGGGGCTGACCTGACGGCCGATGTGTGTGTGATCGGCGGTGGATTCACCGGGGTCAACACCGCCATTGAATTGGCCCAGCGCGGGCTGTCGGTGGTCCTGCTGGAGGCCCGTCGCATCGGCTGGGGCGCCAGCGGGCGCAATGGCGGGCAGTTGATTCGCGGGATCGGGCATGACGTGTCGGGCTTTGCCAAATACGTGGGCGAGGAGGGTGTGCGTTACCTGCAACAGGCCGGGATTGATTCGGTGGTGCTGGTGGGCGAGCGGATCCGCGAGCACGGGATTGACTGCGACCTGCGCTGGGGGTTTTGTGAGTTGGCAAATACGCCGGCGCAGTTCGCGGCGTTTCAGGGGGAGCTGGAGAGCCTGGCTGCCTTGGGGTATGCGCCTGAAACGCGGTTGGTGGCACCGCAGGATATGGCGCAGGTCGTGGGCTCAAGTGTGTATGCCGGTGGCCTGGTGGACATGGGCTCCGGGCATTTGCACCCGCTGAACCTGGTATTGGGGGAGGCGGCGGTAGCCGAATCACTCTGTGTGCGGATCTTTGAAGACAGCCCGGTGCTGGAGTTGATTCATGGTGAGACGGTGCAGGTGCGCTGCGCGTCTGGCACCGTGCGGGCCGGGAGCCTGGTGCTGGCGTGTAATGCGCATCTGGAGGAGCTGGAGCCGAAGTTGAGTGGCAAGGTGTTGCCGGCGGGGAGCTACATCATTGCGACTGAGCCGCTGCCGGTGGAGGTGGCCAACCAGTTGATCCCGCAAAATCTTGCTTTGTGTGATCAGAAAGTGGGGCTGGATTACTACCGGCTTTCGGCGGATCGGCGGTTGTTGTTTGGCGGGGCTTGTCATTATTCGGGGCGTGATCCGGTGGATATCGCGGGGTATATGCGGCCGAAGATGCTCAAGGTTTTTCCGCAACTGGTGGATACGGCGATTGAGTTTCAGTGGGGGGGGAAGATTGGGATTACGGCTAACCGGTTTCCGCAGGTGGGGCGGTTGAAGCAGCATCCGAATGTGTTTTATGCCCAGGGGTATTCGGGGCATGGGCTTAACGTGACGCATTGGTGTGCGCGGTTGTTGGCGGAGGGGATTCAGGTGGGGCAGAGCCGTGGGCTGGATATTTTCAGCCAGGTGCCGCATATGACTTTCCCGGGGGGGAAGGTATTGCGTTCGCCGCTGCTGGCGTTGGGGATGTTGTGGTATCGGGTGCGGGAGATGGTGGGGTGATTGATTGTGTACATATCCGTTTCTTCGGTAACGGCGGCTTATGGTTTCGCTCTTACAGCGACTCACTTTGGAAGAGCCCCAAAGTAAGCAAAGGGCTCTGCCCCGCCTGTCGGCACCTCGCCCAGGCTCGGTGTTCCCTCACTCCGGCATTGCTCCGCGGGCCGCCGCGACGGGGCGTCCCTGCCCCGTCGCGGCTAAACCGGCGTCCTGCCGGTTTACCCGCTCCTCAATCCCTGCGTTCGGCCTCGGGCTTATTGGGGCAGTCAGAGCCAGATCAAGATCAAAAGCAAAAGCACAGCGGCCTACAGGCCGGCTTGAGTGGTAGAAGCCGGATCAAAAGCCAAAGCGAAAACAGAGCTGCTTTTCTGTGGGAGCTGGCTTGCCTGCGATGCAGACACCTCGGTTTTTCAGGTACACCGAGGCGATGCTATCGCAGGCAAGCCAGCTCCCACATTTGACCGTGCCCGCTGTAGATTTTGATTTTGATCTTGCCTTTGCTTCACACCACTCAAGCCGGCCTGTAGGCCGCTGTGCTGTTGATCTGCTTTTGATCTTGATCTTGGGCGCCCCGTTAAACCACGCTGGCCGAACGCAGGTAGTACGGAGCGGGTAAACCGGCAGGACGCCGGTTTAGCCGCGACGGGGCAGGGACGCCCCGTCGCGGCGGCCCGCGGAG